>JASLLL010000019.1 GCA_030747075.1 Gemmatimonadota bacterium | reverse complement strand
GGGGGTGGGGGGGTGGGTTGTGGGGCGTGGCGGGGGGGCGGCTGGTTGGGGGGGGGGGGGGGGCGGGGACTCTCACGCGTCGGCGGAGGCTCTGGCGGCGCTGGCCGTCTCCGGGCACTCGCCCGAAGAGCAGGCGACACAGGCACTGGAGCGGCATCTCGCGGGCTGCCCGTGCTGTCGGGCAGAGCTGACTGTGGCCCGGGAGGCGATCGCAAGGGTTCGCTCGCCGCTATTCCGTCTGGGGGAGCGCGTGCGTGCACTCCTGCCCTCCGGAGGCGTATGGGGCACGCCGGGTCCCGCGTGGAGGGCGTTGGCTCTGGTACTGCTGGTCCCGGCGGTGCTGGGACTCTGGCGGATGGGGAACCGGCCGCCCTCCCCACAGGGGGGCGGCGTGTCGGTCCTGTTCCTGGCGGCGCCGGTCCGTTCCGCGGAGGGAACGATTCCAACCGTCCGGATCCGGGCCGGTCAGGCGCTGCAGCCCATTCTTGTGCAGGCGACGGACCCTGACTGGGCCGATCTGGAGTCGGATCACCGTGTTTGCGTGAGGATTCTCCGGGCAGAGGATTCCACGGCCCGGGAGGTGTGGGCGCATGCGGGGTCGGCCGCAAGCCTCATCGATCTTGCGCGCGCGGCGATTGCCGTGATGGTGCCGACGGCCGTCCTTTCCCCGGGAGAGTATGAGTTGTCGGTCGAGGCGGAAGATCCCGCAGGGCCTCCTCTGAGCCGTAGGTTCCGGGTGGCGGAGGCTTCAGGCGGATAGCGGCCCCGCCGTGAGACATTCTGGCGGAGCGTGAGAGAATGTGAAATCGCGGTGTTTCGGCGTAAACATTGATGTGTCTGGTGCGACAGAGGAACAGATGGGCGGCCCGCGGGTGTGCGGGGGTCGCCGTCATTGACCAGCGGCCCGACATAGCGAGGGGACGATGACTCAGGCGGGGAATGGAACGGACATCCTCCTGATCGAACCGGAGGAGAGCACTCGTCGGCATCTTCGCCGACTGCTGGGGGCCGGGCGGACGCTGCATGAGGCGTCGTCGGGGGAGGAGGGCCTGGAGGTCTTCGGGGAGACGGCCCCGGATCTGGTGGTGATGGAAGTGCGCCTGCCCGACCGGAGCGGTCTGGAAGTGCTGAAAGCCATCCGGAAGATGGACCGCTGCGTGCCGTGCGTCGTGTTGAGCCGGGAGGCGGATCCGAGGGCGGTTGTCCGGGCGCTGGGCTGCGGCGCGAACGACTACCTGTCGAAGGCGGACGGCTGGGCGGAGGAGATCCCCGAGAGCGTGAAGGGACTGCTGAAGGCGGCTCGTGAATCCAGGCGTTCGGAGCCGCTGCCGTCCCCGGCGCCGGTTCCGGAGTGCGTGGAGGCGATGGTCGGGGAGTCGGCCGCCATGATGGTGCTGCGGGAGAAGATCGCCCGGATCGCGGCGGCTCCGGTGAATGTCGTCGTGCGGGGCGAGTCGGGGTCGGGGAAGGAACTGGTGGCGCGACAGGTTCACGCGCTCTCCGCGCGCCGCGACGGGAACTTCGTCGATCTGCTGATCCCTGGGCTTCCGGAGACGCTTCTCATGGACGAACTCTTCGGGCACGAGAAGGGGTCCTTCACGAACGGAGACTCGGAGCGCATCGGACATGTGGAGGCGGCCGACGGCGGGACGCTCATGCTGGACGAAATCGCCGAACTTCCGAACGACGCGCAGGTGGCCCTCCTGCGGGTGCTTCAGGAGAAGACTTTTCGCAGGATCGGCGGGGATGCGCGGAAGGTGCGCCGGTCGGACTTCCGGGTGATCTCGGTGACGCAGGAAGACCTGAGGGATCTCTGCGAGCGCGGGGCCTTTCGGAGAGATCTGCACTTCCGGCTGAGGCAAGTGGAGATCGTGGTGCCGCCGCTGCGGGAGCGTCTGGACGATGTGCCGATCTTGGCGGAGCACTTCCTCCTGCGGCATCGGGGTTGGCTCGGGGACTGGGCGAGGGGTTTCACGCCGGGCGCCATCCGCAAGCTGAGCGAGTGGGAGTACCGCGAGAACAATGTGCGCGAGCTGGAGAACCTCGTGATTGAGCTGATCTGCCGGGGAGAAGGCCACAAGGTGGAAGCGTCCGTGGTGAGCCTCGCGCTGGATGAGCGGCAGGGGGCGGCGCTCGGGTGTGCGGACTTCACCCTGCCGGACGGGTGGATGGGACTTTCGTACCATGAGGCTTCCGGCCATGTGCAGGATGCATTCCAGCGCCGGTACCTGGAACATGCGCTGCACCGATCGCACGGGGTCGTGAAGGAGGCCGCGCGCCTCGCCGACATCCCGCGCCAGAGCTTCAGCCGAATGCTCTCCCGCCATGGGATGAGCCGGAGGAAGCGGAAGGGCTGACCCGCTTGCCTCTCTCCGGCGTTTCGTGGGACAATGCACGCAGCGGCCCCCTTCGCAGCTTCGCATCTTGAGAGAAACGCCATGGCTCGCATTTCTACCCGGACTTTTGTCGCAGTCTTTGCTCTTTGCGGGCAACTCACGCTGTCGTTGGCCGCCTCCGCCGCGCCCCCCCGGGGGGAATCCGCAGTCGAACCACCCTGGGCCGACCGTCCCCCGACTGCCTGCGAAGTCCGGTACCCCGGCGGGGTGCCCCGCATGGGCCACGCATCCAATCTCTGGCCGGACGGCGTGGTGCCGTATGATTTCGACGCGGGGATCTCGTCGGGGGAACAGAGTCAGACCCGGCAGGCCATGGACAGACTGGAAGCGGTCGCGGCGGTGCTCTTCATCCCGCGCACGACGGAATCCGCCTATCTGCACTTCGGCGAGTACGGAGGCAACTGGTCGTATGTCGGGCGGCAGGGCGGCGCGCAGGATATCAGCATCTACAACTGGAACTACCCGCTCATCATCTGCCACGAGATCATGCACGCGCTGGGTGTGTGGCATGAGCAGCAGCGCACCGATCGCGACACTTATGTCCAGATCAACTGGGGGAACATCGAGGCGGGCGCGTCGGGGAACTTCTTCATTCAGTCGGGGTCGACCACCTACGGGGTCTACGATTTCGACTCAGTGATGCATTACGGCCAGTACGACTTCAGTACGAACCCCGGTTTCCTCACGACGATCGATGTGCTGCCACCGAATGTGGCGTGGCAGTCGTTGATCGGACAGCGCGATCACCTGAGTGACGGCGATCAGGCGGGGCTGTGGCACCTGTACCCCTGCACGACGAACCCGTCGGGCGTGGTCCCGGCGGCGACCCTTCTGACCCCCAACGGCGGGGAGGCCTGGTGCGCCCTTTCCACGCAGACGATCTCCTGGTCGGAGGGAACGGGCATCCCAACGCTCTACGATGTGGAGTTCTCCACAGACGGGGGGGGCACCTGGGCGCCGGTTGAGAGCGGCACCTCGTCGGGGGGTGGCTCCGTGTCCTGGTATGTTCCCGACGCGCCGACCGCTTCCGGCCGGGTTCGGGTGGTGCTGGAGAGTTGTGGCGGAACCGACGCGGACACGACGGATGCGGACTTCAGCATTCTCCCGGCCGCAGCGCCCGCGCCGTCGGTCACCGTGCCGAACGGGGGAGAGGTCTGGCCCGCGGGATCGGTGCAGGCGATCACCTGGACCAATGCGTCCTGCCCGGAGACGAACACGACAGTCTCCCTTTCCACCGACTCCGGGGTCAGCTGGTCGACCGTCATCGTGCTGTCCGGAGCGGCCGCTTCGGCGGGTTCCCATGACTGGACCTTGCCGGCCTCGGCAACGGCAGCCGGGAGGATCCGGGTTCGGACGGAGAACGACGCGGGCATGGCGGAAGATGCGAGCGATGCGGACTTCACCATCACCGGTGCGCCGGTCGCGGCGGTGACGGTGCCCTCGGGAGGGGAAGTCTGGGCCGCGGGTTCCACGCATGAGATCATCTGGACGAACTCCGGCGGACTGGCGACCACCTATGCCGTGGACCTGTCGCTGGACGGGGGAGCGTCCTGGTCACCGGTGTCGGCGGATGCGCCCGTCCCCGCCGAGCCCGCGCACTTGTGGACGCTGCCGGACACGGCGGGAGCCGCCAGGGTTCGCGTATCGCTGGCCAATGCGGCGGGGACCCACTCCGCGGCAAGCCCCGCATTCACGATGGTGTCACCCGCGGGTGCGGGGTTCGTGAATGTGGCCCATGGCGTGGCGGCTTCCACCGGCAGCGGGCAGGGTGTCACCTGGGGTGACGACGATGCGGACGGGGACCTGGATCTCTTCGTGACGGAGACGCTGAGCGCGAACCGCCTTCTGGCCAATGACGGTTGGGGAGACTTGTCGGACGCGACGCCTGCCGGACTGGAGGGTCTTGGGGAGAACAGCGGGGCCGCAGTCCGCGCGGACTACGACAACGATGGCGACCCGGACCTCTATGTCACGGTACGAGGCGGGGCGAACCATCTCTTCCGAAACGACGGAGGGGTCTATGCGGAGGCCACCGCCGGGCCTGAGGGAGACGCGGGCGCGGGTGCGAGCGCGGCTTGGGCGGACTACGACCGCGACGGATGGGTGGATCTCTATGTGGTGAACGAGATGGCGCCCAACCTGCTCCTTCGGAACACGGGAGCGGGGTTTGCCGACGCCACGGTCTCTCCACTCGATGACTCGGGTTTCGGGACGCAGGCCACCTGGGCGGACATCGACGACGACGGCGATCCGGATCTGTATCTCGCGAATCTGGGGCCGAACCGGCTCTATCGGAATGACGGGGGCGGTGTCTTTGTGGACATCACCACCCCGGAGCTGGCCGGGGCGGCCGGGAGTTACGGAGCGCTCTTCGCGGACTTCGACAATGACGCGGACTTTGATCTGTATGTCGCCAACACGGGCGCGGCCAATGTCCTCCTGACGAACGACGGTTTCGGGGCCTTCACGGATACGACCTCCCCTCCTCTGGACGATGCGGGTTCGGCGTACGGCGTGGCCGCCGCGGACTACGACAGCGACGGCGACATGGACCTTTTCGTCGGGAACTCGGGGAGCGCGGATCGCCTGTTCCGAAACGAGGGCGCGGGAGCTTTCGTGAATGTGGCTACCGGGGATCTGGCGGGATCCGGCAATGCCCGGGGAGCGGCCTGGGGGGACGCGGACGGAGATGGCGACCTGGATCTCTTCGTCGCGAACTCGGGGAGCGCGGATGTTCTGTTGCAGAACTTCGCGTCGGGAACGAACCACTGGATCCATGTGACGCTTCACGGGACTTCTTCCAACGCCAGTGCGATCGGCGCGCGGGTGCGGGTGGTCTCGGGCGGCGTGTCCCGGATTCGCCAGGTCTCCGGTGGATCCGGCTATCTCTCGCAGGAGTCGCTGGCGCTGGAGTTCGGGCTGGGGAGCGCGACGGTCGTGGATACGCTGGAGGTGCGCTGGCCGGACGGGACGCTGCAGACCCTCGGCGCATTCGTCGCGGACCAGTGGATCTCGATCGTTGAGACCGACGCGACGGACGCGGAGAGCGGCATTCTGCTTCCATCGCGGGCCGCGCTTCTTCCCGGAAGTCCGAATCCCTTCTCGGGAAGCGTGACGCTCCGGTACGACCTCCCCCTTGCCGGGGTGGTCTCCCTGCGCGTGTACGATGTCGCCGGGCGCATGGTGCGAACGGTGGCGCAAGAGCGGAAGGAGGCGGGTCGGCACGGGGTTGTCTGGGACGGCCGCACCGACGGGGGAGGCATGACGGCCGCGGGCATTTACTTCGTGCGGTATGAGGCGGGCGGGCACGCGGAAACGAAGCGACTCGTGCGGTTGCGGTAGGCTACGCCCGCTCGATCAGTTCCACGAGCACGCCCGCACACGAGCGCGGATGCAGAAACGCGATTCGCGAACCGCCCGCGCCATCGCGGGGTTCCCGGTCGATGAGTTCCACCCCGGCGTCTTCCAGTTCGCGCAGCGTCCGCGAGAGGTCTTCCACGCGAACCGTCACATGATGCAGCCCGGGCCCGCGTCGGGTCAGGTGCTTCGCGACCGGGCTGTCGTCTCGCGTCGCGCCGAGGAGTTCCAGTTCTCCGCCGCCCGCGTCCAGTTTCACGACGCGGACTCCCTGATCCGCCACCTCTTCCTCTTCGACAACCGTCATGCCGAGGAGTCGTTCGAAGACATCCCGAGCCGCATCCAGGTCCTCCACGGCAATCCCGACATGGTCGATTCCGCGGTACCGTCCTTCGCGCTTTGTCATGACCCGCTCCCCGGCCGGTACACTCCCCATACATCGCGGAGCGCGTGGCAGATTTCTCCGAGACCGGCTTCGACACGCACCGCCTCCACGATCGACTCCACCACGGGACCTTCACCGGATGCCGCATCTTTCACGGCCCGAAGCGCCTCCTCCACGGCCACCGGGTCCCGCGCGGCCTTCCGGGCCTGAAGCGCACGGCACTGCGCACTCTCCGCTCCGGGATCCACCTCGAAGAGAGCGGGCGCGTTCCCGAGATCGGATTCCTCGTGGACATTGACCCCGACGACGCGCGCATCTCCGGACTCCACCGCCATCTGGTGGCGATAGGCGGCTTCCTCGATCTCCCGCTGCTGGAACCCTGCCTCGATGGCGGCGAGCGCCCCGCCCATCTTGTCGATCCGCGCCAGGTATTCCACCGCGCGCGTTTCGATCTGCGTGGTCAGTCCCTCCACGAGCGTACTGCCGCCCAGCGGGTCCACCGCGTCCGCGACACCGCTTTCCTCGGCGATCACCTGTTGTGTGCGGAGTGCGAGGCGTGCGGACTCCTCGGACGGCAGTGCGAGCGCCTCGTCAAAGGAGTTGGTGTGCAGGCTCTGCGTGCCCCCGAGGACGGCGGCCAGGGCCTGAAGGGTGACCCGCGGCACATTGTTCAGCGGCTGCTGCGCCGCCAGCGTGGACCCGGCGGTTTGCGTATGGAAGCGGAGCATCATGGAGCGGGGGTTCCGCGCGCCGAACTCGTCGCGCATCATGCCGGCCCACAGTCTTCGGGCAGCGCGGAACTTGGCGATCTCCTCGAAGAAGTGATTGTGCACATTGAAGAAGAACGAGAGGCGCGGTGCGAACTCGTCCACGGCCAGCCCCGCGGCGAGTCCGGCCGTGACATATTCCCGGGCGTTGGCCAGCGTGAAGGCGACTTCCTGCACCGCGGTGGAACCGGCCTCGCGGATGTGGTAGCCGGAAATGGAAATGGTGTTCCACTTCGGCATGCGCTGACTGCAGAACCGAAAGATGTCGGAAGTGAGCCGAAGCGACGGGCGCGGCGGAAAGATGTAGGTTCCTCGGGCGATATACTCTTTCAGGATGTCGTTTTGGACAGTGCCGGTGAGCAGCGCGGGATCCACGCCGCGCCTCTCGGCGAGCACCACCAGCATTCCGAGAAGCACCGCCGCGGTGGAGTTGATCGTCATGGAGATGGACACGCGATCGAGCGGGATTCCGTCAAGGAGCGTGTCGAGGTCCGCCACGGTGTCGATGGCAACGCCGGTGCGGCCGACTTCTCCGCGAGCAAGCGGGTCGTCGGAGTCGTATCCCATCTGCGTGGGAAGATCGAACGCGACCGAGAGCCCCGTCCCGCCGCTTTCCAGCAAGAGCCGGAAGCGCCGGTTGGTCTCCGCGCTGGTGCCGAAGCCCGAATACTGGCGCATGGTCCAGAGGCGGCCGCGGTACATACCGGGGCGGACACCACGCGTGTAGGGGAAGTCCCCGGGGGCGGAGCCGTCTGACGCAGCGGCGTCGTCCGCGGGCCAGACGGCCGGGATCTCGATGCCGGAGGGAGTGGCGAAGCCTCGCTTCCGCTCCTCCGCGTTGCTCACGACTCCTCCCCGGGCTGGATGGAGACGAGCACGGCTCCGCTTTCCACAGTATCCCCGGCGGCGACATGCACCACATCCACGACCCCGTCGCTTTCGGAAGTGAGTTCGTTCTGCATCTTCATGGCTTCCAGTACCAGGACGGGCTGCCCGGTGGTGACTGTTTCGCCGGGCTTCACCAGCACCTCCACAACCACTCCCGGCATCGGGGCCAGTACATCCAGCGCGCCGGAGCCCGTGCCTTCGGTGAACGCCGCCAGTGCGCGGCCGACTTCGTCCTGCACGCGAAGCACGATGCGTTCTCCGTCGAGAGACACGGTGATCTCGTCGCCCTCGCGGGAGAGCACCATCTCGCGGCTGTGCCCGTCGAGGAGGAGCGAGTGGAGCGAAGGTGCGGAAATCACGCGCAGATCCGCATCGACCGGCTCCCCGTCGAGGTGAAGCACCAGCACGCCGTCCTTCTCCTCGAGATCGACGACGCGTTCCTTCCCCTTGTAGTCCACGAAGTAGCGAATGCCGGAGTTGCTCATGACCGGCCTCCCAGTGCGCGCGCGCGTCCGATGCGGACCCACGGTGGAAGCCCGCCGTCGCCGCCTGCCGAACCTGCGGCGGGGCGCGTCTCTCCTTGCGCACGATGCGCGAAGATGGCGGCGGCGATCACCGCGACATCCTCTCGCCGTCCGAACCCGATGCCCGCGGGCTGGTACTCTTCCTGATGAGCTTCCAGCCAGTTCGTGTTGACGCGGTTCTCGCGGAAGTCCGGATGCTCGAGAATCCAGCGGAGATAGGGAATGTTGGTGATCGGGCCTTCCATGCGGTATTCGATCAGTGCCCGCAGCATCCGCACGCGGGCTTCTTCGCGGGTGGCGCCGTGCGTGATGAGCTTGGCAAGCATGGGATCGTAGAAAATGGGAACTTCAAAGCCCGGATAGACCCCGCCATCGTTGCGGACGCCGGGCCCGGAGGGAAGCCGCATGAACTCGATGGTCCCGACGGAAGGCAGGAAGCCGCGCGCCGGATCCTCGGCGTAGATGCGGCACTCGATGGCGTGTCCGCGTGGCGCGATCTTGTCCGCGATGGAGAGCGGTTCTCCCGCGGCAACGCGCACCTGTTCCTTCACGAGATCGACGCCGGTCGTCTCTTCCGTGACGGGATGCTCCACCTGGAGACGCGTATTCATCTCCAGGAAGTAGTAGGAGCCGTCGGGTGCGAGCAGGAACTCCACCGTTCCCGCGTTCACATACCCCGCGGCCTCCGCCGCACGCACCGCGACTTCGCCGAAGTCCCGCCGCCGTTCGTCGCCCAGACTGGGGCTGGGGGCCTCCTCGATGACCTTCTGGTGTCTGCGCTGGAGAGAGCACTCACGCTCTCCCACGAAGACGGTCCGGCCGTGGGTGTCCGCGATGATCTGGGCTTCCACATGGCGTGGGCGTTCGATCAGCTTCTCGATAAGGATGTCCCCGCTTCCGAAAGAGGACTCCGCTTCGCCGCGAGTCATGCGGAGCGCCGCTTCCAGTTCCTCTTCCGTGTGGACGGCGCGCATGCCCTTCCCGCCGCCGCCTTTCGCCGCCTTGAGGAGGACCGGGTAGCCGACTTGGGAGGCGACGCCGCTCGCTTCTTCGTTCGTGACCGGACCGTCGCTGCCCGGAACGACGGGGACTCCCGCCTTCTTCGCACGGTCCTTGGCTTCCGCCTTGTCCCCCATGGCGGTGATGGCTTCCGGCGGCGGCCCGATGAACGCGACTCCCGCATCTGCGCAAGCTGCCGCAAACTCCGCATTCTCCGCAAGGAAGCCGTAGCCGGGGTGGATGGCCTCTGCACCGGTGGTGCGTGCCGCGTTGAGGACCTTGCCGATGTCGAGGTAGCTCTCCGCGGCCGGAGACGGACCGATGGACACGGCTTCATCGGCGAGCAGTACATGCAGCGCCGTTCGGTCCGCCTCGGAATGCACGGCGACCGACTGGATTCCCATGTCGCGAAGAGCGCGGATGACACGAACGGCGATCTCGCCCCGGTTCGCAATCAGTACCTTGCCGAATGGCATGGCGGCCTCCATTCTCGCGCTAGAGCGGGATGTTTCCGTGCTTCTTCGGCGGAAGAGTCTGCTGCTTGTTCTGCAGAGCTCCCAGCGCTGCGATGAGATGCGGACGCGTCCGGGAGGGTTCGATCACATTGTCGATGTACCCCAACTCCGCCGCGATGTATGGATTGGCGAACTTATCGTTGTACTCGTCAACGAGGCGTTTCTCTTCCGCTGCGGGATCTTTGGCGTTGCGGATCTCCTTCCGGTGGATCACGCGCACCGCCCCCTGCGCGCCCATCACCGCCAGCTCCGCAGTGGGCCACGCGATGTTGTAATCACCGCGAATGTGCTTGGAGGACATGACATCGTAGGCGCCGCCATACGCCTTGCGGGTGATGACCGTGAGCTTCGGCACGGTGGCTTCGCAGTATGCGTAGAGGAGTTTGGCGCCATGCTTGATGATCCCGCCCCACTCCTGCGCGGTTCCGGGAAGGAAGCCCGGCACATCCTCAAATGTGACGAGCGGAATGTTGAAGGCATCGCAGGTGCGGACGAAGCGCGCGCCCTTGATCGAGGACTCGATGTCGAGCACGCCTGCCAGATGATTCGGCTGGTTGGCCACGACCCCCACCGCGTGCCCGCCGAGGCGTGCGAGACCGATGACGATGTTTCTGGCGTACTCCGGCTGGATTTCAAAGAAGTCGCCGTGGTCGATGACGGCGCGGATGGCGTCTTTGATGTTGTACGGCTTGTTGGGGTTGTCGGGCACCAGTGAGTCCAGCGAGCTCTCCGTGCGATCCGCGGGATCCCCGGATTCGAGAAACGGCGCGTTCTCCGTATTGTTCGAAGGCAGAAAGGAGAAGAGGCGGCGGATGGCGGCCAGGCAGTCCTTCTCCGAAGGGCAGCGCAGGCTGGCGACGCCGCTCTTTGTGCTGTGCGGCAGGGATCCACCGAGGTCGTCGAAGGTGACCTCTTCGTTGGTGACTGCCTGGATGACATCCGGGCCGGTGATGAACATGTGGCTGGTGCCGTCCACCATCAGGATGAAGTCCGTGATGGCGGGGGAGTACACGGCCCCTCCCGCGCACGGGCCGAGGACCGCGCTGATCTGGGGCACCACCCCCGAGGCCAGCGTGTTCCGCAGGAAGATGTCCGCGTATCCGCCGAGGCTGGCCACGCCCTCCTGAATGCGCGCGCCGCCGGAGTCGTTCAGTCCGATGACCGGTGCGCCCGCCTCCATTGCCATGTCCATGATCTGGCAGATCTTTCGCGCGTTCGCTTCCGACATGGTGCCGCCGAAGACGGTGAAGTCCTGCGCGAAGACGAACACCGTGCGCCCGTCGATCCGGCCGAAGCCGGAGACCACGCCGTCGCCGGGAATCCGTCGGCTTCCCATGCCGAAGTCGGTGGTGCGGTGCTTGACGAAGAACCCGAGCTCCTCAAAGGAGTGGCGGTCGAGAAGGAGGTCAATCCGCTCTCTGGCGAGGAGCTTCCCGGCTTCGTGAGTCTTTGCGATCCGGTCTTCGCCGCCGGCGAGGTACGCTTCGTCCCGTCGTTTCGCGAGTTCCGCGAGTCTGATGTCCGATGTCATCGGTCCTCTCCGTTTTCCTGGCGGACGGCTCGATTGGTCAGCGCGCCGATGCCCTCGATTTCGCAGCGGATGAGTTGGCCGCTTTCGATGAATACCCGGGGGTTCCGGTGAACGCCGACCCCGGCGGGCGTCCCGGTGGCGATCACATCTCCCGGTTCCAGCGTGATGCCCGCGGTGATGAACGCCACCAGCTCCGCGACCGGGTGGATCATGTTTGCCGTGTGATCCTGCTGGCGCACCTCTCCGTCCACCGAGAGCTGGATGGAGAGATTCTGCGGATCCCGGAGTTCATCCTTGGTGACGACGCACGGCCCGACCGGAGTGAATGTGTCGATGCCCTTCGCGCGTCCGTACTGGCCGTCCCGCTTCTGGAGCTTTCGCGCGGAGAAGTCGTTGAGCACCGTGTAGCCTGCCACGAACCGGAGGGCGCTCTCCTTCCGGACGCCCTTCGCCCTCCGGCCGATGACGAAGGCCAGTTCCACCTCCGGGTCCGGGTGCGTCACGAAGGGGGGGATGATGATGTCCTCCTCCGGGCCGATGATGGAGGACGGCGGCTTCAGGAAGAGCATGGGTTCTTCCGGCGGGGCCAGCCCCTGCTCTTCGGCATGCCCGGAATAGTTGAGGCCGACAGCCAGGATCTTCGACGGCCGGACGATGGGGGCGAGAAGACGAACTTCGGAGCGTGGGCGGCGGGTGCGCGTGACGGCGCGCCCCTCCAGATCCATGAGCGCGGAGGCACCCCTGGCGAAGAGTGCCTCCGCGCCCGCACCCGGGGGCAGCCCGAGGTCCTCCGCGGTGCCCGCATCGGCGATCATGTCATCGATCCACAGGCCGAAACACGGTTCGGGGAGGTCATCGGCAATCCAGCGGACGATGCGCATGGAAGCTCCTCTTGCGGGCAGGGCGCTCCCGTGGCCGGGGCACATCCTGACCAGCCGGACAATGGACTCCCCGGCAGGAGAGGGACCAGAGCTTCCGGTTCCTCGGGCCGGTTCGGGAAACGGCCTCCCGCAGGAGGCGATGCAGTCTCGGGCACGCAGATTAGCCTGCCGGTCTGCGACGCGCCACCCCGCAGTTTGCGGGACCCGGGGCGGATGGGGGGGGGTGACGGGGGGCTTCTTGACATGGCGGGGTGCGCGGGATAGCGTGACCGGGTTCATGCTCTGCGGAATATCGGATCGGCAGGGCGTGGGGTGCCGGAAATGCGCGGGAGAGGTTCGGGGTGACCGGGAAGTGGACGAACAGCCCGGACTGCTTCGGGTGTGGCCCCGGGAATGAGGCGGGGCTTCAACTGGTGTTCGAATCCGCCCCGGACGGAACGATTCAGACGGAGTTCACTCCGCGCCGGATTCACACCGGCTGGGAGGGTGTGTGCCACGGGGGCATCCTCGCGGCGCTGCTCGACGAGACGATGATCGCGTACCTGAAGGCGCGCGGGGAATCCGCGGCGACGGCTTCGCTGGAGGTCAGGTTTCGCAGACCCGCCCCCATCGGAGAAGCGCTCCGGGTTGAGGCGCGGGAAGTTTCGCGGAGAGGGCGGCTCGTTCGTATGGAGGCGAAGGCTCTGCGTGGCGGACAGATCGTGGTGGAGGCCGTGGCAGACTGCATTCGGCCCGCGGAATAGCGGACACGGGTAGCGGAAAGGGAGTCGATCGAATGGCGAAGAGCGTGGTGATCCTGGACGGGGCCCGAACCCCGATGGCGGAATACGAAGGCGGGAAGACCGGAGACGGCCGTCCGGGAGGCGCGTTGAAGTCGGTGACTGCGCTGGACTTGGGGGCGGTGGCGTCCCGGGGCGCCATCGAGCGGGCGGGGATCGCTCCGGAGGCGGTCGATGCCGTGTTCTTCGGAAACGCGCTCCAGACCTCCGGCGATGCCATCTACGGCGCGCGCCATGTGGGGCTCAAGGCGGGAGTTCCGCTGGAGAAGCCCGCGCTGACGGTCAACCGGTTGTGCGGGTCCGGGATTCAGTCGGTCGTGAGCGCCGTCCACTCGATCGGGCATGACGAGGCCACGGTGTGCCTCGCCGGCGGCATGGAGAGCATGAGTCAGGCGCCCCATGTCATTCGCGGGGCGCGGTCCGGGTTCCGGCTGGGGCAGGGCAAGCTGGAGGATCTGCTCATGGTCGCGCTGCTCGACACCTACTGTGGGCTGTACATGGCGAACACCGCGGAGAATATCGCGGCGGATCGGAAGCTCACCCGGGAAGCGCAGGACCAGTTCTCGCTGGAGAGCCAGCAGCGCGGGGCGGCCGCGCGTGAGCGTGGGGTTCATGCCGAGGAGATCGTCCCGGTGGAGACCGGGAAGGGTCGCCGGGCGCGCACCGTGGACACGGACGATCACCTGAAGCCGGACAGCACGCTGGAGGGACTGGGCGCGCTGCCTCCCGCTTTCGGGAAGGACGGCACCGTGACCGCGGGCAACGCCAGCGGGATCGTGGATGGAGCGGCGGCGCTCGTCCTCCAGGAAGAGGAGGCCGCGCGGTCCGACGGGCATTCGCCTCTTGCGCGCATTCGTTCGTGGGGGACGGTGGGTGTGCCGCCGGAGTACATGGGGATCGGACCGGTTCCGGCCATCCGCCTGGCGCTTTCGAATGCGGGGATGTCGCTGGCGGATGTGGACCTCTTCGAGATCAACGAGGCCTTCGCCGCGCAGTATCTCGCGGTGGAGCACGACCTGGAACTGGACCGCGCAAAGGTGAATGTGAACGGCGGGGCCATTTCGCTGGGGCATCCGCTGGCGGCCACCGGGACGCGGCTTCTTCTGACGCTCGCGTACGAACTGCGTCGCCGGGGTGGGGGCGTGGGAGTGGCCAGCGCGTGCATTGGTGGCGGGCAGGGCATCGCCATGGTGATCGAATCGGGCTCCTGAGGGAGCAGGGGAGTCATCTGTCGGCCCGTCGTTCGGCGGGTTCGGTTGCGAGGGTGGCGGAACTGGTAGACGCGTCGGGTTTAGGACCCGGTGAGGCAACTCGTGGGGGTTCGAGTCCCCCCTCTCGCATCCGAAAGGAGTGAATGCGTGAATGTGAAGGTCGAGGTTGAAAAGGGCGAAGGCTGGCGTCGCACACTGTCGGTGGTAGTCCCCGCCGAAGAAGCGGGGAAGGCGTATGAGACCGTGGCGCGTCAACTGGGACGCAAGCTGAAGGTTCCCGGGTTTCGCAAGGGGAAGGTGCCGGTGTCCCTGGTGCGGAAGTCGTTCCGGGAAGAACTGGATCGTGAGTTCGTGGAGGACCTGCTCCCGCGTGCGTTCCGTCACGCGCTGACGGAAACGGATCTGGACCCGGTCACGGAACCGCAGTTTGCCGATCTCTCGCACGGAGAGGACAAGCCGTTCTCTTTTGAAGTGGCGTTCGAGTGTCGGCCGGACATCGCGATCACCGGGCACAAGGGCCTTCAGGTGGAGAAGGAAGTGCCGGAGGTCACGGACTCGCACATCGACGATGTCCTGGAGGACTTTCGCAAGAGCCGTGCGGATCTGGAAGATGTGACCCGCGAGAGCATCGCGGGTGATGTTCTCTTTCTGGACTATCAGGCAGTGGACGAAAACGACCGGCCCGTTCCCGGCCGGAATGTGAAGGGATACAGACTGGAACTGGGCGCCGGACAGGTCATGGAGTCGTTTGAAGAGGCGGTGACCGGCGTGTGCGCCGGAGCGGTGGCAACGGCCGAGGTGCCCTATGCCGCGGACCACTCGGATCCTGTGCTTGCGGGACAGACGGCCCGGTACCGGATTCGTGTGAACAGCGTCCAGGAGAAGCGCTTTCCGGAACTGGACGATTCGCTTGCCGCGGAGCATACGGATGTGACGACGGTGGAGGAACTGCGTGCTCAGGTTCGCGAAGAACTGGAGGCGCAGGCGAAGCGCGTGGCCGCGGAGCGCCTGGAGATGGTGCTGTTGGAACAGGTGGTCGACGCGAACCTCTTCGATCCGCCTGCCGGTGTCGTGGAGGGCCTCCTGACCGAGGTCGTGTCGCGTGCCCGCGCAGAGTCGGAGCAGCGCGGAGAGGATCCTGCCGCGATCGACGAGGAAGCGCTTCGCACGGAGAAGAGATCCGTGGCCGAACGCGAAGTGGTGCGCACATTCGTGCTGGAACTGCTGGCTCGCCAGGAGGATCTGGAGGTTGCCCGCGAGGAGGTGGGGGAACGCCTGTCGGCCATGGCGCAAAGCCGCGGACTTACGCCGGAGCAGTTCAAGGAAGCGGTCGGAGACCCGGATTTCGTGCAGCGGTTCCACCGGGATCTTCGCGACAAAAAGGTCCTTGCGTTTCTGGTTGAGAATGCCGAGATTACCGAGCGGATGGTGCCCGTGGGGGCGCGTCCGGAGGCTTAAGAGCGCTTCACTCGGAGCGCTCGATTCTTTGTGAAGGGGGATGGGCAATGCCTCTGGTTCCAATGGTTGTGGAGCAGGACGGGCGGGGGGAACGCGCCTACGATATCTTCTCGCGCCTGCTGAAGGACCGGATCATCTTTCTGGGTTCTCAGGTGGACGACAATGTCGCCAATCTGATCATCGCGCAGATGTTGTTTCTGGAGGCCGAGGATCCGGAGCGCGACATTTTCCTGTATGTGAACAGCCCCGGCGGGTCGGTTTCCTCCGGGCTGGCCATCTATGATACGATGCAGTACATCAAGCCGGATGTCGTGACGATCTGTATGGGGCTCGCGGCCAGCATGGGTGCGCTGCTTCTGGCCGCGGGGACGGACGGCAAGCGGTCGGCGCTTCCCAACTCCAGGATTATGATCCACCAGCCGCTCGGCGGAAGCCAGGGCCAGGCGTCGGACATTGAGATTTACGCACGAGAGATCCTCGGACTTCGGGGTCGCCTGAACGACATCCTCGTCAAGCACACGGGGAAGAAGCTCAAGGAGATCGAAAAGGACACGGACCGGAATTACTTCATGTCCGCTGTCGAGGCCCGGGATTACGGCATTGTCGACGAGGTCATCGAGCAGCGCGCCTGATCGGGTGTGCTGAAAACCGCGGAGGGAGATGCATGAAGAAGCGGGTGGACACACCGCACGCGATCAAGTGCTCGTTCTGCGGGCGCGGCCAGGACGAGGTGACCAAGCTGGTCTCCGGGCCGTCGGTGTACATCTGCAACGAGTGCATCAAGCTCTGCAACGACATCATCGAGGAAGAACTCGGCCGCGAGACTTCCACGCAGCGCATGGAGTTGCCCAAGCCGTCGGAGATCAAGTCCAGTCTGGACGAGTATGTCATCGGGCAGGACGGAGCAAAGAAGGCCTTGGCGGTTGCGGTGTACAACCACTACAAACGGATCGACGCCGTGTCGGATGAGGATCCCACCGAACTCGACAAGTCGAATGTGCTCCTCGTCGGCCCGACCGGTACGGGGAAGACCTTCCTCGCGGAGACACTCGCGCGAATCCTGAAAGTGCCCTTCGCCATCGTGGATGCCACCACGCTGACCGAGGCCGGGTATGTCGGAGAGGATGTCGAGAACATCCTTGTGAAACTGCTTCAGGCCGCGGACTTCAATGTGAAGAACGCCGAGCGCGGGATCATCTACATCGACGAGATCGACAAGGTTTCGCGCAAGGCGGACAACCCTTCCATCACCCGGGATGTCTCGGGCGAGGGCGTGCAGCAGGCGCTCCTGAAGATGCTGGAAGGTACGGTCGCCAATGTTCCACCGCAGGGTGGCCGCAAGCATCCGCAACAGAAGTACCTGGAGGTCAATACCCGGAACATCCTGTTCATCTGCGGCGGGGCGTTTGCGGGGCTGGAGAGTATTATCAGCCGCCGGACGGGGCGCAAGATCATGGGCTTCGGGTCCAAGCTGAAAAGCGGCGTGGCCGAAGCCGACGGGAACATCTTCGAGAAGCTGGAGCCGGAAGATCTCCTGAAGTACGGCCTGATTCCGGAACTCATCGGCCGCCTTCCGGTCGCGTGTACGCTGGAGCAGCTTTCGGAAGAGCAACTCATTCAGATTCTCACCGTACCCAGGAACGCGCTCTGCAAACAGTACCGAAAGCTCTTCCGGATCGAAAAGGTCGAGCTCACCTTCACGGACGAGGCACTCGCGGCGGTGGCCCGGATTGCAAACAAGCGAGGCACCGGGGCGCGTGGACTGCGCTCGGTGCTGGAGTCGTCCATGCTCGACATCATGTACGAGATCCCTTCCACGGAAGGTGTCGTGGAGTGTGTGATCACGGACGATGTCGTGCTGGGAAGGAGTGACCCCATTGTCGTCCTCTCGGAAGAGCACCGCAAAAAGAAAGCCTAGCGCGCGCAAGCCCGCTGCCAAGCGCAAGCCTGCCGCCAAGCGCAAGCCTGCCGTCAAGCGGAAGCCCGCGGCCAAGCGGAAGCCTGCCGCCAAGCGGAAGCCTGCCGCCAAGCGCAAGCCCGCGGCCAAGCGGAAGCCCGCGGCGAAGCGGACGCCGACGCGCATCGCGTTCCCCTTTGCGGATCACGAGGACTTCTCCTTCGCACGGGAACTCCCGCTTCTGCCGCTGCGCGATGTCGTCATGTTCCCGGGAATGATCGTGCCGCTTCTGGTAGGGCGTCCCGGCTCGGTGGCCGCACTGGAAGCCGCGATGGACGGTGAGAAGGCGTTCGTGGTGGTCTCGCAGCGGGATCCGCATGAAGAAGAACCGGCCGCGCGGGATCTCTTCGATGTCGGCGTGGTCGTCCGTGCGCTTCAGGTGCTGCGCCTGCCGGACAATACGCTGCGAGTGGTGGTCGAGGGGGCGTGTCGTGTCTCCGTGGGGAAGATCACGCGCCGCGACGGGTACCTTCGTGCTCGGCTCCGGCTCTTCGAACAACCGGAAGACGGACGCCCGGAGATCAAGGCGCTGGCCCGCAGCGCAATGAGTCACTTCAAGGAGTATGTGAAGCTCCATACGCGCATCCCGGACGAGGCGGTAGCGTCGATCGCCCCGGAGGAAGACCCGGTTCGCGTGGTGAACATGGTCTCGGGCAGCCTTCTGGTGGGACTGGCGATTCGCCAGCGACTTCTGTCGGTGGAGAAGCTGCGCGATCGACTGGTGGATCTGGCGCGTGTGCTGCATGAAGAGATCGAGATCCTGAAGATCGAGAAGAAGATCGAAGGCGAAGTGAAGAGCCAGGTCTTCAAGGGGCAGCGTGAGTTCTATCTGCATGAGCAGTTGAAGGCGATCCGCAAGGAGCTGGGAGAGTCGACCGGCGATGACGACATGGACGGGCAGGCCCTGCGCGCACGCGTCGAGAAGGCGGGGATGCCGAAGGAGGCGAGGGAGAAGGCGCTGCACGAAGTCGACCGCCTTTCGCGGATGAGCCCCATGTCGCCCGAGGCTTCGGTGATCCGCAGCTATGTGGAAACGCTGGTCGGACTGCCGTGGAAGAAGCGGTCACGGGATCGGATTGACCTTGATGGCGCGCGGCGGATTCTGGATGAGGACCACTACGGGTTGGACAAGATCAAAGATCGCATCGTGGAGTATCTGGCCGTGGTGAAGCTGGTGAAGCGTCCGCGCGGCACCATCCTGTGCCTGGTCGGGCCGCCCGGAGTGGGGAAGACCTCGCTCGGAAGGTCGGTGGCGCGGGCCATTGGACGGAAGTTCGTGCGTGTGTCGCTGGGGGGGGTCCGGGACGAGTCGGAGATCCGAGGCCATCGCCGGACCTACATCGGATCGATGCCGGGCCGGATCATTCAGGGAATGAAGCGGGCGGGGACGCGGAACCCGGTCTTCCTGCTGGATGAAGTCGACAAGCTTGGCGCGGACTTTCGGGGTGATCCCGCTGCGGCGCTGCTGGAAGTGCTGGACCCGGAGCAGAACTGCGCGTTCAACGATCACTACCTGGATGTGGACTTCGACCTGTCGGAGGTCATGTTCGTGACGACGGCGAATGTGCTGCCCGCCATTCCTCCGGCGCTGATCGATCGGATGGAAGTGCTGCGGCTTCCGGGTTACCTGAAGCACGAGAAGGCGGGCATTGCGCGCGGCTTCCTGATCCCGAGGCAAGTGGAGAAGCACGGTCTGGATGACTCGGATCTCAGCATCACCGACCCCGCGCTGAATATGTTGATCACGCGGTACACGCGGGAATCGGGCGTGCGGAATCTGGAGCGGGAACTGGCCGCGCTGTGCCGGAAGGCCGTGACGGAGCGCGTGCGCGGCACGCCGACGGGTATGAAGGTGAGCGTCCGCGTGCTGGAGAAGCTCCTCGGTCCGCCGAAGTTCTCGGAGCGGCAGGTGGCGGAGGAGGACCGTGTGGGGATTGCATCCGGGCTGGCGTGGACGGAGTACGGCGGTGATGTGCTCCCGATTGAAGCGATGGCGCTGCCCGGGGCCGGGAAGATGTCGCTGACAGGGAGGATGGGCGAGGTGATGAAGGAGTCGGCCAAGGCCGCGCTTTCGTATGCGCGTTCGCGGGCTCCGCTTCTGGGGCTGTCCCCGGATTTTGCGTCGAACCTCGACATCCACCTGCACATGCCGGAAGGAGCCATCCCGAAGGACGGTCCCAGCGCGGGCGTCGGGATCACGACCGCGATTGTCAGCGCTCTCACCCGCATACCGGCGCGCCGGGATGTTGCGATGACGGGGGAGATCACTCTTCAGGGGAGCGTGCTTCGGATCGGCGGGCTGAACGAGAAGGTGGTGGCGGCGTCGCTGGCCGGATATTCCCGGCTGATTCTGCCGCGCGAGAACGAGCGCGAGTGGGGCGAGATTCCCGCGGAGGCCCGCCGCGGTCTGAGCGTGATCTTCGTCGATCATGTGGATGATGTGCTGCGGCACGCGCTGGCGCCTTCGGCGATGCTGGAACGCTTCCTTGCGGCTACCGACGGCGGGCAGGATTCCGCTTCGCTTCCGCACGCCCCACACTGATGATTGCCACCGGTCGCTTCTGGAAGGACTGCGCCGCAGGGGTCTTCGTCGGGGGAGCGCGCGTGCAGGCGGCGGGTCCGGCGCAGGGAAGCACCTCGCTCTTCGGGCCATTGTCCGTTCCGGTGCTTCGCTGAGAAGAGGGAAAGGGGGAGGGCATGGCCGGCAAGACGCCGCAGGCGACCTTCCTCAAGGGAGTCGTCGCGCTGGACGGACTTCCGGCGGCGCGGATTCCGGAGATCGCCGTATCGGGACGCTCCAATGTGGGGAAGTCGTCGCTGCTGAATACGCTCTTCCGCCGAAAGGCGCTGGCGCGGATCAGTTCCACGCCCGGGAAGACCCGTGAGATCAACTACTTCAATGTGGAGGACCGATTCCATCTCGTGGACCTCCCCGGTTACGGGTATGCTCGCGTCCCGGGGGCGATGCGCCGTAAGTGGGGAAGTCTCGTGGAGAACTACCTGGCCTCGCGCGAGCAACTGGTCGGGGTGGTGCAGCTGGTGGATCTCCGCCATGATCCCACCGCCTTGGACCGCGACATGCTGGGCTGGCTGGCTTCGCAGGACATCCCGACGCTGGTCGTGGGGACCAAGATGGACAAGCTGAAGCGCGGCGCCGCCGGGATCGCACTGGGGAAGTTGCGTGACGAAGTCTCCGGGGCGGGCTTTTCGGTGGAGGGGTTCTCGTGTGTGACGCGTGTCGGGCGAAAACCCGTGTGGAAGTGGATTGACGACAGGTTGGCGGACTGGTCCGGTGAGGCCCGCACCGGTTCGCGAAACGCGGAGAGAGACTGATGGCCGTCCGGATTCTGGTAGGAACGCAGTGGGGCGACGAAGGCAAGGGCAAGGTGATCGACGCGCTGGCCGGACGCGCGTCGGTGATGGCCCGGTACGGAGGCGGTCCCAACGCCGGGCACACGGTCGTGATCGGCGGGAAGAAGACGATTCTGCATCATGTCCCGTCCGGCGTTCTCCATGAGCGGTGCCTCTGTCTTCTGGGGAATGGGGTCGTGGTGGACCCGGTGCTCTTCATGGAGGAGATTCGCGCGCTGGAAGCGGATGGGATCGACTGCCGGGACCGCATTCTCGTGAGTCCGCGCGCGCATGTGATTCTTCCGACGCATCGGCTGCTGGATCGGCTTGCGGAGGACCGGCGGGGCGCGGAGGCGATCGGCACCACGGGGAAGGGGATCGGCCCGGCGTACGGCGACAAGGTGCTGCGCGAGGGGCTGCGTGCGGGGGAACTGGCGCTGCCGGAACGCGTGGAGGCGAAGGTGCGTGCGGATATGCGGCGGATCCACGCGATGCAGGAAGAGGCCGGGGAGGAGCTTGCGGATACGGACGCGCTCGTGGAAGAGGCGTTGGAATCGGCGCGCGCCATGGCGGGGATGGTGGAGGATACGGGCGTCCTTCTCCGCGAGCGGATTGAGGCGGGGGAGGAGGTGCTGCTGGAGGGCGCACAGGGGACGCTTCTGGATCTGGATCACGGCACCTACCCGTTCGTGACCAGCTCGAGTTCGGTGTCGGGCGGGGCGTGCACGGGGTGCGGAGTCCCGCCGACTTCCGTGGACGCGGTCTGGGGAGTGACGAAGGCGTATGTGACGAGAGTCGGGAACGGGCCATTCCCGACCGAACTCATGGAGGATCCGACCGGGGACCTGTTGCGAAGCGCGGGCGCGGAGTTCGGCTCCACGACCGGCCGCCCCCGGCGGTGCGGGTGGTTTGACGGGGTCGCGGCCCGGTACTCCACGCGCCTCAACGGGCTGACCGCGCAGGTTGTCACGAAGCTGGATGTGCTGACCGGCATCGACCCGCTTCGCATCTGCGTGGCATACCGGATCGACGGACGCGAGACGACGGAGTTTCCGGATACAGCCGTTGCGCTGGGCGGGGTGACTCCGGTATACGAAGAGCATCCCGGGTGGACGGAGAGCCTTCGAGGCGCGCGCTCACCCGAGGAACTTCCGGACGCGGCGCGGTCCTACCTGCGTCGACTGGAGGAGTTGTCGGGGTGCGCGGTCGTCGCGGTGTCGGTCGGCCCGGACCGGGAGGAGACGGTGGAGTGCCCGGAGGGAGTTCCGGAAGTTGCGGTGGGCCGTTCGCTCAGTCGGTAGAGCATCTGACTTTTGAGTAGGTCCTTTTTGCCCCGCCGTCCTGGAGATCAACCGAAGTAGTTGCGAAACCGTCATGTACGGGGCATAACAATGAAACTGGTGGAGTCCACCTTAGCTTGGCCGCCGGGCGTCCAAGAAAGTGGGACCACCTCTACCCACAGGCAGGTCCATGCACGCTGCAGATCGAAGACGGCGCACTCGCCTATCGGCAACCCTCGGCGCAGCACTGGCCCTGGCTCTTTCCGCCAGCTCAGCCTTCGCGCATGGCGTTGCGCAGGGAGACAAAGGCTACATCCAGGAGATTTCCGGGCCGCACATTGCGTCCTTCTTGTATCTCGGCGCAAAGCACATGGTCACGGGGTACGATCACCTGCTCTTTCTCGTGGGTGTCATCTTCTTCTTGTATCGCCTCAAGGACATCTCGGTCTATGTAAGCCTCTTTGCGGTCGGGCACTCGTCGACGATGCTGCTAGGCGTGTTCTTCGGGTGGGGTGTGAACCCGTATCTCATCGACGCCATCATCGGATTCTCGGTGGTCTACAAGGCCCTGGACAACATGGGGGCGTTCCGGCGCTGGTTCGGCCGCCAGCCGAACACAAAGATCGCCACGCTGGTGTTCGGCCTGTTTCATGGACTGGGCTTGGCCACGAAGATTCTCGAGTACGAGCTCGCGGCGGATGGGCTCCTTCCGAATCTTCTTTCGTTCAATGTCGGCGTGGAGATCGGGCAGCTGCTGGGGCTAACGGGGATTCTCATCGCGATGGCGTATTGGCGACGCACAGCTGGCTTCGCTCGCCAGGCGTACGGTGGCAATGTAATGTTGATGTCATCTGGATTCGTACTGATCGGCTATCAGCTCACAGGATTCTTCCTCCAATAAGCGAGTGCTCACGATGAATACTGTTGGACCTCCTGGGTATGAACCGCCCTCTGCGGCCCGGTTGCTGCGCTCCACTCTGATCGCGCTCGGCGTGGCCGCGGTGATTCTGGTCGGGTTCGTCCTGCCGTCGGAATACGGGGTGGACCCGACCGGGGTTGGAAACGCCCTCGGACTCACGCGTATGGGCCAGATCAAGATGCAACTCGCGGAGGAGGCACGGGCGGAGGAAGGTGCCGCGAATGAAGCCGTATCGATTGGGATCGCGGCGGAGGAGAGCACGCCGACAGTGGGGTCACTTCCCGTCGCAGTCTCCAGCCCGGTTGCCACCAACGGCAATGACTGGCGGGACGAGACCGCCGTTCTCATTGCCCCCGACGAGGCGATCGAACTCAAACTGGTGATGAAGGCTGGCGAAGAGGCAGAGTACCAATGGGTGGCCGAGAACGGAGTGCTGAACTTCAACACGCACGGCGACGGCGGTGGTCTGTCGATCACATACGAGAAAGGTCGCGGAGCGCAGGACGGGGCGGGTACGCTGACCGCTTCATTCGACGGGCACCACGGGTGGTTCTGGCGGAACCGGACGCGAGAGACCGTGTCGCTGACGCTGCGCACTCGTGGCCAGTATTCGGAGCTGAAGCGGACGCTCTAGGGGGACGATCATGCCGCTTCAGGGGACTGCCGCGGTGTACGCCACCGGCGTTTCCATCGGGATGCTGCATGGTGTGGAGCCAGGGCACGGGGGGCCGGTGGCTGCGATGTTTGCGCTCAGGAGTCGGCATCGGTGGTGGTGTTACCGGTCATCGAATGTGCCCCCCCTTTCGGTCATCGAATGTGCCCCCCCTTTCGGGGCGTGACGGTTCCGCGGGGCGGATACCCCCGGAGACGCTGAGCGGGCTCCGATGATATTGCCCTATCCGGTTGAAGCGAGATTCCCGTGTCGCTTCAGTTCGCGTTCCTGGCCCTGGCTCTGGTCGCCGTCAGCGCGCTGAGTTAGACCGACAAGATGCAGCGGCCGAAGTGGGGGTCACTCTCAGCACTCTCGTGGGCTTCGCGTGCGGCAAGCGCGTAGCCGCAAGACGCCATGTTGGTGAACGCGGCGAACAGTCCCTGGTCGGGGAGTGCGCTCTTCGCGACGCAGGCTGTCGCTCATCTGGCGGCCTCGTGGTAGCATGCTGCGCGAGCGCACGAGGTGGATGACTAACGGATGATTAGCCAATCCGCGCCGACGCTCTAGAACGCCTCCAGGCCAGGTGGGCCGTTAGCTCAGTCGGTAGAGCATCTGACTTTTAATCAGAGGGTCGCAGGTTCGATCCCTGCACGGCTCACCAGGTCATTGTGCGTTTCCCTCAGCCTTCCCATGAGGTCAGCACGCCGAAGACCCGGGCGTCGTCGCCGCTTCGTTCCCCTTGGGGATTCGTGATCCAGTGCATATGCGGGGAGAGAGACCAGCCGCCGCCGATGTTCACTCGGTAGTAGGCTTCGATATGCCGTTCGTCAGCGGGAACGCGGCCCGCCGCATGCGCGGCCGTCGCGAACGGTCCGCCCGGTCTCGCGACGCCGATGGCGACGCCCGCCTCGTCGTGAGGCCGGCGGAACGCGGTCCCGCTGAGCATGACCCCGCCGCTGAACGACTGGCCCACCGCGTAGATCTCCTCTCGCTGCAGGCCCGCTCGCAGGAAGAACGCCGCATTCCCGCCCACCTCCTGAATGCCGGACACGCCCGCGCCCCAGCCCGCCCCGGTCGTCGTTCCCGGTAAATCCAACCTCTCGTGGTCGGACCCGTTCCTCCACGCATGCACCACCCATGTCCCGGGGCGTCGGGCATGGGCCCGGGCGAACTCCAGTTGCGCCCAGACGAAGGGTCGGGAGAAGGGGCGCTCCCACGAGGCGTCGGCCGAAGCCCATCCGAGGGAGAGCGTGGTCGCACCGGTGGGACGAACGCGAAGAGTGCCCCCGGGGCCGGGATCGGGGTAGGCGACAGCCAGCGAGTGAACAAAGCCGGTCGAATGAAACCCGGCCCCGTCCCAGCGCCCGCAGGCCGGGCTTTCCAGCCGGGCGGTGAGATCGAGCTTTCCGACCTCGAAGCCGATTCGCCCCTCGGAGGCCGGAGCGTCGAAATAGAACTCCGTCACATGGATGGAGGGGTCGTCGTCCGCGTCGTCGTAGAGCCCGGAAAGGGTCGGGAGGTGCTCGCCGTAACCCGCGCCGCGGCCCGTTTCCAGCAGCGCCGTCCAGGAGCCGCGCTTCCACGGAATGGTCGCCATGGCGTCGAACGCGGAGGCGCCTTCCCAGGATGCCGCGGCGGGTTCATCGGCGGCATGAAGGAGGGCGGTTGCTCGAAAGGAGATCTCGGCCGAGGTGCCGGGGTTCCCAAGACCCGGTTCCGATTCGGCGAGAGCGGGGAGAGCCAGGAGGCCTGCCAGAAGAAGCAGACCTCGCGGAGCAAAAAGGGCGTCTTGAGCGAAAGGAGCGCAAAAGGCACGCATGAGGTTCTCCTGAGTGAGATTGCTTGCAAGAGTACAGGCACCTCAACACAGTACACCATGCTGGACCCACCGACCAGTCGCTCCGGTCCGCCTTCGGGGAGACCCGGTCATCCAAGGGCTGGGGGCTGGCTACCGGTAGAGCGACTTGACCCGGCCCCAGGAGATGGACTCCAGTGAGGACTGGACCGTCTCGCAGGCGCAGGTGGTCTTTGCGACACCCATGAACGGCCACTCGCCTGTGGGGTCGGTGGATCCGGCAATTACGGCGGGGCTGCAATCCTGAAGGCTGAAGTCCACCGGGGACGGCAGGCCGCAGAGAAGGGGATCATCTCCGTCGTGGTTTTGCGGTCCACTGAGTGCACTCAGACACTGGTTGCCACCCACCGCGGTTGTCTCGGGGTTGGAACTGTCCTGATGGAAGATGGTGTAGGAGAAAGACGGCTTTCCCGCGCCCGACCCGGACCACTTCTTGCACCGAATCGCGGTTCCCTGACGCGTATGGCAGACAATGGTCGCGATCAGTTCGGCGGCCTTCTCACCATTGTTGGCGATGTGCACGACACCGCCGCCGTGCTTGTTGCTGGGTGAACCGGTGGCGGAGCATCCGTAGATCGTGCACTGCTGGATTAGGGTCACGGGAGAGTTGTTGGCCCGGTCACTGGTCACCGCGATTCCGCCGCCGTCTTCCGACACGCACTCTGCGACGAGCGTGCCAAGGATGGTCACCGCCGAGCGGAAGAGGCCGATTCCACCACCGCGAGACACGGCCGTGCACTCGGAGAAGGCACTCCGCGAGATCTCTCCCTCGCAGTCGGAGAAGAAGATGCCACCGCCTTCTGTCCCCGCATGACAGCCGGACATCCCCGCGTCGGGCAGTGCGGCCAGGGGATCCGTTCCCGTGAAGGAGACCTCGGCAAAGCGGGCGTAGACACCGCCCCCGTACGAACCGGCGGTGCAGTTCGCGAAGGTGCATCGGTCCAGTGAGAGAGTGGTGAACGAGAGTGCGCAGATGGCGCCCCCGTTGCTGATGGCGGTGTTGAGTTCAAAGTGCGTGTCTGAAAACGAGACGGTCGACTCATCGCGAAGGAGCGCCGCGCCTCCATAGGTGGAGGTGTTCCCTTCGAACAGGCAGTCTGCGACCGTGATGCCGTCCGGGCAGTTCTGAAAGTAGACGCCGCCGCCACCGCCATCCGTGGAGGAGTTGTTGAGGAACACATTCGTGCTGCAGATGGCGGAGGAAGCGAAGAAGTAGATCCCGCCGCCGGCGTCGGTCGCGACATTCCCGCGGATCGTGTTGCCGACGATGCTGGGGGAGGAGCTTTCCACACGAAGCCCGCCACCGCTGCTCGTGGATGTGTTGATTCGAATCAGGTTGCCTTCGATGCGCGCCGTCGATCCCGAGCGAATCAGTACGCCGCCCGCGATTCCGGGGGAACCATTCGCGTAGATGTCGTTGCCGCGGATTGTCGGAGACCCGCCGTCGATCACGACCCCCGCGCCGGGGAAGCCGCCCCCTCCGGTAATGAGGAAGCCGCTGACGAGCGTTGCGGCGCCGATGGTGGCATCGGCCGTGAAGGGGGATCCGGTTCCGCCGCCATGAACATTCGTCGTGTGAACGGACGGATCCTGCGTCGTGAAGCCGGGATCCCACCCGCCCAGAAGCACCACCCCGTCGACGAGATTCAGGTGCTCGGCATAGGTGCCTTCGGCGACGAGGACGCTGTCTCCAGAGGCCGAGGCGGTCAGTGCCGCGGCGATGGTGGTGTGGTCGTCGGGAACCCTCCGGACCGCTCCCGGGGCCGTCTGGGCGACAACCAGCAGGAGAGCGGTCGGGAGGACCATTCTTGGCATCCACTTCATGCGAAGAGGCCTCCGGATCATGTGGGGGGCACGCGCAACCGCGAATACCCATGAGAGAACCGGCGCAGCCTAGCACAGGACCGAAACCCCGACAAGCACCCCTGTGACCGGACCTTGCGTCGGTTTCAGCATCTATGGACCGCTCGGCGGGAATCGTCAAGCGGCGGGAATGAAAAATGGGTGGACTACTAGACGGGCGTTCAGTAGTGTGGCCGAAAAGGGAGGGGCGAATGCGGAAGGATGCGGTTGCGGAAAAGACGGCGGGGGCATCGCCGGGGGCCGGGTGTCGCTGGGAATCCTGCTTCGGAACAGCCTGGGTGGACGCGGTCGGGCGCCTGGGGAGGCGCGCTCGTGGAGCGGGCTTCGCGCTGGAAGCCGGGAGTTCGGATCTCCTGTCGTGGCCGCTCCCGGAGGTGGCGCCGGGCACCTCCGGGGCGGCTTCAGGAGGCGCGCGCCGTCTGCCTCACGGGGGGCTGACTCTGCGAGTCCCCCCGGGAAGAACCCGCTGCGTCGAGGCCTGGCTGGAGGCAGACCCGGACCTCTCACCCGATGCGGGGAACCCTTGGATCAGGGTGGAGGAGTCCTGCCTCGCGCTGCTGCCGCCTCTGGAGAGCCTCCTGGAGAGAAGTTCCGTGTGGCCGAACCCGGAGGCGTGGATTCGCGCGTCCGTGCTGCTGTCACCGGATGCCCGCCCCAGCGTGGATGTGGTCCCGGGGCGTCGGGAGGATCTTCTGGAGCGTGCCTCTTCCGGCAAAGCGACGCAGGGCCCTCTGGAAGTGCGAGATCGCTGGCGGGCCGCGCTGGCATGGCAGCTGGACCGCCCGGCCTGGTGGATGGCGCGGGAAACCCGGGGGTTCGCCTCCCCTGAGGAAGCCTCCCGGTGGGTCTTGAAGGGCCGGTCATGGGGCGTGAATGTGCGAAGACCGTGCGTCCTGCACAGTTCGCTTCTGGCGGTTCCGGAGGGGCGCGCCCTGCGGCCGGGGCTCGCGCCGTTTGTCGGGCGCATGGCAGCCGGGCAGATCGTTCTGGATCGAGAGCGGGGGGGGGAGTACACCAGCCTGAAGAACTTCCTGTCCCGCGCCCGCGCACTGCCTCTGGAAGGCTCGGCTCTGCGGACGCTGGAGAGAAGCGGGGCGCTCAATGGCCTGGATGATATCGAGCGTCGTCGGCGCTTTCGCGTGGAGTGGGAAACCCGCGTGGGCGGCCCGGTGTCCCGCGTTCGGAAGGCTCTTCTTTCCGGTGTGGGCTGGGGAGCCCGCGTTCTCGGTGGGGCGGGCACGGCGGGTTGGCCGCATCGCAGCGTCAGGAATCCCGGCAGGGGTGGTAGTGAACTCGGGCTCAATGGCGGATCGTGGTGATCGCGCCGAGAAGGGAGGAACCGCGATGGGCGGAAAGTCGCTGACGGCCAGACAGGCCGAGATCCTGGACTACCTCCGGGAGACCATCGACATGGAGGGCGTCCCCCCGACGATCCGGGAGATCGGGGAACGCTTTGGGATTCGCTCGACCAAGGGAGTGGAGGACCATCTCGCCGCACTGGTGCGGAAGGAGGTCATTCGTCGGGAGCCGGGGAAGTCCCGGGCGATTGTCATTCTGGACCGGCCGGATTTTCGCTCGGCGCGTTCGGTTCCGCTGGTGGGGAGCATCGCGGCGGGAAGTCCCATTCTGGCGGTGGAGAACCGAGAGGCGGACTTCATCATGGACGAGGCTCTTCTGGGAACCGGGGAGACCTTCCTCCTGACCGTGAAGGGAGACTCCATGGAAGAGGCCGCAATCCTGGACGGAGATCTGGTGGTGGTGCGGTCTCAGAGCCAAGCGGCCAGCGGAGAGATCATCGCCGCGCGGCTGGGAGAAGAGGCTACCGTGAAGAGGCTTCGCCGGTCCCGCAAGGGGACCACGCTGGAACCGGCCAACGCGGCGTACGACCCCATCCCCGTGAGCGCGTCGGACGAGTTCGAGATTCTGGGGAAGGTGGTGGGAATCTACCGACGCCTGTAGGGCGGTCGCGCGTCGGCGCAGCGGGCGGGGGTCCGCGCATCGGAAGGGCAGGGGGGCTGAATACGCCGGAGCGCGTTCGTTGACAGGAGAGGCGGGGCGCTGCTATCTTCCCGCGTTCCTGTAAGGAGTGTGTGCGTCCCCATCGTCTAGCCAGGTTCAGGACACCGCCCTTTCACGGCGGCAGCACGGGTTCGAATCCCGTTGGGGACGCCATTCTAGACTCCCGATGTGCCAGGTGCTCCCGCTCACGGCCGCAGGACTGGATCTCGCTCGAACAGGGCTTTCGTTTCTCCTTCAAGACACTGACGAATGGCCCCCCCCAGTCTGAAATGCCCCAAGATGGCGGTCCATTGCGAGTCTCAGGTTGCGGCTCGTTCGCCCCACCGTCTGTGATAACATCCGGATATGAGTAATGCCTGCCGAGCCCGTTCGGCCCCGGTCGCCGAGACGCGCTGCGGGAGGCGGCACCCGTAGTCGGCGCACTCGAACCCAGGAGCCACAATGAAGCGGTCCATCCACGTGCGACTTGGGCTGGTCGTACTGTCGTGCTTACTCGCCACCGCACCCTCCGTCCTCGCGGAGAACACCTCCTGGTCCGAGTCCATCACCACCGAGCGAGGCACCAAGATCATCGACCACTTCCCGCCCCGCGCGGAGCCCGTCCCTGGGAGGGAGGCGCGAGGGTCGGAGGAGGCCCTGTTCCCGCTCTCTGAGACCTTCCTGTTGCACAGCCGCCCAGGCGCGTCGAAGGTGGTGTACATCGATTTCGACGGACACGGCGGGTTCGAGGGACCATATCCGCCCTACAACTTCGAGGGTGCCCCGGAGACTTTCTCGGACGCCGAGCTGACTCGCATCCAGCTCATCTGGAAGGTGGTCGCGGAGGACTTCCTGCCCTTCGAGGTCGACATCACCACAGAGGACCCGGGGATCGAGGCGCTCCGCAACACGGGCGGCGGCGATACGCACTGGGGGATCCGCTGCGTGGTAGCCCCCGGGCCTTGGGATTACGGCTGGGCGTACGTCGGTTCCTTCACCTGGGATACGGATTACGAGTGCCAAGCCTATACGGGAGACAACTCCATCCACTGGGTCGCCGACACGGTCAACCACGAGGTCGGCCACTCGCTCGGCCTGAGCCACGACGGAGGCGGAGGGGACGGCGAATACTACCAGGGGCACGGATCGGGGCACACGCACTGGAGCCCCATCATGGGATGGGCGGGATACGGCATCAGCCAGTGGAGCCTTGGGGAGTACTCGGGGGCGAACAACCAAGAAGACGATCTCGCCATCATCACGACGCAGAACGGCTTCGGATACCGGCCGGACGATCACGGCTCGACGACGGGCGGGGCCACTCCGATCTCGCTCGGGAGCGGATCGCTCGAACTCGCGGCCGAGGGGATCATCGAACGAAACGACGACGTCGACTTCTTCTCGTTCACGATGACGGCCGCGGGCGACGTCCAGCTGCTCGTCGAGCCGGACGGTCTCGAGGTCCCCGTCGACGGCGTCGGCATCGTCAACGCCGCAGCGAACCTGGACATTCTGGCGGAGCTGCATGATTCTCAGGGCGCAGTCCTGCAGAGTTCGAACCCGGTCGATTTCCTTCACGCGGATCTTCAAGCGAATCTGGCGCCCGGCGATTACTACGTATCCGTCACGGGGGTTGGGAAGGGGAACCCTCTCGGCGACGGGTACACGGACTACGGGTGCCTGGGCTACTTCTCCGTTTCCACGAGCACGAGCGTCCCAACGGGAGTCGGGGACCTTGCCTCGCTGCGGCCCGAGACGGTCAGGCTAGCGCAGAACGTCCCGAACCCGTTCGACCTTCAAACCGCGATCCGTTTCGATCTCCACGAAACGTCCGATGTGGCGCTCCGGATCCTCGACGTGAACGGGGCAGTGGTGCGGACGCTCGTTCAAGGGGCTCGCTCGGCAGGAGCGTACACGGAGCGGTGGGACGGTCGGGATGTGGCGGGGAGCCCGGTGGCGAGTGGGATCTATTTCTACGAGCTCCGAGCCGGTGGCGACCGCGAGGTGAAGAAGCTGATCCTGATGCGGTAGGGGGAGCCACGCGCACGGCGCGCAGGGAATGCGGGAGCGTCCTCGGCTCGCGGGCAGGATCCCGACGGCTCCCGAACGTCAGGCGGATCACGAGCCGGCGAGCGCATCGCCTTGTCCCTTCGGAGAACCCAATGTCACACCGCTCGCGGCTCGTAGTGGTGACGTAGACCACCGACTTTCGGCATCTGGACAACCTCAGCTCCTCGTCCCCCTGGAACCGGCCGGGCGGCGGTGGGCAGGCTGCGCTCAGGTAGTCGCGGGCTTGGATGGCCATTCCTGGCCTTTAGGTCAGGACTTGACCGAGTGCCCGTAGGGTCAAAGAGCTCGAACGACCGCTAGTCTCTTCCGGAAACGTCGCTTTGCCTGCGTTCGGTGGCCAACTTTCGGCTGAGCATTGTCAAATCGAAGTTCGCCGAGTGTTGAATCGCGTAGTGTCCGAAAACTCGATCGAGCTGTGCCCGAACGACTTGCGGAGCGCCTGATAGACTGGAGAGATGATTGGCTTCACCCAATTCCGACTTCTTGTCATCATGGTAGCCCGACGGATCAGCGGTCATTGGACGACTGAGGGCCGCGTGAAGGCAGCTTCTATAAGGAGTAGGGCAGAGTTCGAATCCCGTTGGGGTCGCCCCTCCGAGCAGAGTTCGAACCAACGCCCGTTGGGGTCCGGAGTTCGAACTTCATCCCGCTTGGGTCCCGCTCGCCGAACTCGCCCCCTACGCGGCCAGCAGAAGCGTTTCTCGCAGCCCGCCGACGTCTGGAAGCAACCCAAGAGAGTTCGAAGTAACGCCCGTTGGGGACGCCAAACTTCCCTCCTCGCGCTCCTGCCCCTGCAAGCAACGGACAGACCCGGCTGGTACCGTCGGTTCCGAGCGCACGGGCGGCGGCGCAGCCAGCCGCCAGCGGTCCCGGCGTGCCGGGTGAGCACCGGTCTGTTTCAACGGGGGCGCGGTATGCCGCGCCCGCCCGCAGCGCGTGAACCCCACGCCTCGCGCATGGTATGATCTCGTTCTGCCCCAGTCGCACCCCCACCGGGAGTTCGCCATGCTGACGCGCCGCCTCCTTCCCGCCCTTCTCCTTCCCGCCCTCCTGCTGCCTGCCCGGGCGTGGGCCACGCCCTACTGGACGGAGACCGACGCCGCGGTGGCGCGCGCGGTCCGTCTCCCCGCCGGGGAACGCCCCGACGCACGGCCCCCCGCCGGGACGCGCGCGTCCTCCTACGACGATGCCTTCGCGCGCGCGGTCTGGTTCATCGCGTCGATGCAGGTCTCCGATCCCCTGGACCCCGAGTACGGCGGGATCCGCGAAGGGGAGACGCTCCTGCACATCATCCAGACCGACAACACCTCCGAGTCCATCTGGATGTTCTCGCACTACTTCGACCGGACGGGAGACGCGTCCATCCTCCCGCACCTCGACGCGTCATGGACCTATGTCCTCGGGCACCCCGCCTACTCGGAAGAGGGAAGCTCCCTTCCGGCGAACGGTTACTACCGCTACTACAACTGCGGCTGGGCGCTCCGCGCGGGAATGGAGTTCACCCGCGTCTTCGCGGACACCACCCACAAGGCGTATGTGGACAGCTGCGCCAACTACCTGTCGGCGAACACGCTGAGCGTGACCGGTTCCGGGAACATGCACGACCGCGTGAACCCGGCCGTGCTCTCCTGGGGTGCGGGGAACCTGCGCGCCTACGGGGTGGCCGCGTCCGACTCACTCTGGATGGCCAACGGATGGAAGCGCGGTCGGCGCGCGAAGAACTGGGTCGACGCGGACCCCGGCATTCTCGGGCGCGAGGAATGGGCCATGTCCGGGGGCGCCGTGATGTGGGGGCTCCTCGAGTCGTACTTCGACGAGTATCCCGCTGAAGAGGCGGCCTGGGTGGCGTCGAACGCCGGGTTCATGGACACCTTCGCGGACCCGGGTTCGTGGGAGAACGCCTGGCAGGGCTGGTACGCGTTCGGGTGGAAACGCCTGGAGGAGTCGACCGGAGATCCCGCCCACGGAATGAACCACCGGAGTCTGACGGACTACCTTCTCGCGTTTGACGCCACCGACCTCGACGGCGGGATCCAGGGACAGCCGTCGGATCCCGACTCGTCCGATCAGGCCTGGGTCACCGCGTACCTGGGATTCATGGGCCTGAAACCTCTTCTCACCGGCGCGACGGCCGTCCCGCCGCCCGGAACGAACGCATCCGGCCCCGTCCTTCTGCTTCCCGCGCGGCCGAACCCTTTTCGCGGGTCCACCGCGATTCCCGTGCATCTGTCGGCCCCGTCGGTCGCCGTCGTGGACATTCTCACGGTCAGCGGCCGTCGTGTAGCGCGTCTCGTGAACGGCACCCTTCCCGCCGGAGTGACCACTGTTCACTGGGATGGAAGGGACCCATCGGGGCGGAGTGCGGCTTCCGGTCTCTACCTCGTGCGGATCGAAGCCGGCGGGACCCGCGAGGCCCGGACCGTTCTGCGCGTGCGCTGAACCCCTTTTCGCCCTCCCCCGGGCCGGATCGCCGCTTGACGGTTCCGCCGGGCCGTTCGGATACTCCGGCAATCGCGAATGCGGGGGGGGAGTCGGTCTTGAAGAAGCAGCGTGCGGCCATCGCCGCGCTCGCGTGGGTCGCGGTTTCGGTCACGGGTTGCAGCACCACGCGCCTCACCGTGGATCTCATGGCGCCCGTCCTTCGCGACACCACCACGGCCGCGCTTCGCTCTCAGGATCCCCAGCTGGTTCGCGAGGCCCTGCCCACCAGCATTCTCCTTCTGCAAGGGCTTCTGGAATCCCACCCCGAGCAGAGCGAAGTGGCGCGACTGGCTTCCATGCTCTCCTTTTCGTATGCGTACGCATTCGTCGAGGACGAGGACCCGGCCCGCGCCTCCACTCTCTACCGGCAGGGAATCGAACTCGGGTGGCGCGCGTTCGGAGATCCGGATCGTGAGCAGGCGATCCGGTCCGGCGACTTTCCGTCGCTGCGGGAGGCGCTGGCCGCCTGCGATCCCGGGGACGCCCCCGCGCTCCTGTGGATCGCGGCCAACTGGAGTTCGTGGATCCAGCTGAATCTGGCGGATCCGCGAGCCGCCGCCGACCTTGCGCGGGTGCTTCCGCTTGTCACGCGACTGGTCGAACTCGACGGCGACGCGTTCTGGGGGATGCCCCACATTCTCCTGGGCTCCCTCCACGGCGCGCGCCCCGCCATGCTCGGCGGAGATTCCGCAGCCTCGCTCGCGGAGTTTGAACTCGCATTCGCCGCAAGCGACCGGACCCTTCTCATGGCGCAGGTGTTCTATGCGCGAACCTACTGCATGCAGGTCTTCGACGGGGATCTCTACCGGTCGTCCCTGCGCGAAGTGCTGGATGCGCCCGCGGGGCAGCTTCCGGATGCGGAACTGATGAATGCGGTTGCCCGGGAAAAGGCCGCGCGCCTTCTCCCTCTTGCCGACGAGATCTTCGACTAGGGAGGTGCCCGCTTGCGGCTCCGCACCATGCTGATGACTCTGGCCGCGCTGGGCCTTCTTGCAACCCCGCGCCCCGCGAGCGCGAAGCCGCGCGTCACGATGAAGATCGCGACGCTCGCGCCGGAGGGTTCCACCTGGATGAACCTCATGCACGAACTCGACGACCGCGTCCGCGAGGACACGGGCGAAGAGGCCGGATTCCGGTTCTACCCCGGCGGCGTGCAGGGAGACGAGAAGCTCGTCCTGCGGAAGATGCGCAGCGGGCAGCTTCATGGCGGGGGCTTCACCGGGAACGGACTGGGGGTCATCGCGCCGGAGCTTCGCGTGCTGGAAGCGCCGTTCCTCTTCACCGACGAAGGGGAACTGGACGCCGTGCACGACGCGTTCGACGAGGAGTTCTCCGCCCTGGTGGAGAGCCGTGGTTATGTTCTTCTCGGGTGGGCCGAGGTGGGCTTCGTCCATGTCTTCACCCGGGAACCGGTCCGGCGGCTCGCGGACTTCCGCGATGTGCGCATGTGGCTCTGGGAGGGGGATCCGCTGCCCGAGCTTTTCTTCCGGGAGGCGGGGATCACTCCGGTGCCGTTGCCGATCACGGATGTCTACACGAGTCTCCAGACGGGTCTGATCGATGGCGTCTACTGCTCGCCGTATGCGTGTGTCGTGCTGCAGTGGCATACGCGGGTCGGGGCCATGAGTGCCACGCCGATCAGCCACGCCATCGGCGCCGTGGTGGTGACGCGCAAACAGTTCGAGAAGATCAGTGCGGAGTCGCGTGAGAAGATTCGAGGGATTGCCTCGGACATTTTCACTCGCCTGAAGAGCGCGTCCCGTGACGAGAACCGTCGCGCGGTCGAGGACATCCGTGCCGCGGGGATCACCGTGGTCCAGGCGGACGAAGACGCCGTGGAAGAGTTCCTCGCCATCGGGGCCCGGTCGGCCGACCTCGGGACCGCCTCCCTCTTCCCGGCGGAGCTTCTAGGACGCGTGCGCGCCCGGATTCTCGCTCACCGCGAAGCCGCATCGGCGCCGGAAGAGTAGTGGGCGGCACAGCGGAAGCTCTGGCGCAAGCGGTGTCCCATCTTCCCGAGATTGGGCCCTTCCTGCTCGGCGGGTTCCCCGTTCTGCTCCTCGTGGCGGGCCTCGCGTTTCTCGTCCGTCATGGCCGCCCGTTCACCGTGCTCTGCCGACTTCTCGATCATGTGCTCCTGGGGCTGATCGTGGGTTCCCTCTTCGCCATCCTGGGGCTCTCCGCGCTTCAGATTGTCCTGCGGAATCTTCTGGGGACGGGGTTTCTCTGGATCGACCCGCTGACGCGGCATCTTCTGCTTCTGATGGCGCTCTCCGGCATGGTGCGCGCGGTTGCAGGCAAGCGTCACATCCGGATCGACGCCGCCACCCGGCTCCTCTCCGCGCGCGCGGCCCGGGGAGTCGGCACGGGGATTGCGCTTCTCGCGGGGTGGATCTCGCTCGCGCTCACGCACGCATCGCTCTCGCTCCTCGGCGATGAACTCCTGTTCAGCGAACTCCTCTTCCTGGACATTCCGTCGTGGGTCGTCGTGGCGCTCTTCCCGGCGGCCTTCCTTCCGCTTGCGCTTCGGTTCCTCTTCCTCGCGTTTCAGGAGATGGCGGGTGAAGCGTCGACGGCACCATCGGTGGGAGAGAAGGCGAACGCGGAGGCGGGCTCGTGACCGGGCTTCTCGTCGCGCTTCTTCTCCTCGCCGGGGTGCTGGGACTCCCGCTCTTTCTGGTGCTGTCCGGAATCGCGATGGTCTCGTTCACCGCCATCGATGTGGGACTCTCCTCGGTCGTCATCGAGATGCTCCGGCTTGCGGGGTCTCCGCTTCTCGTCGCGATCCCCGTCTTCACCTTCGCGGGAGCGGTCTTTGCCGAAGGAGGCGCGTCCGGGCGGCTCGTCGCGCTGTCGCGGGAGTGGCTGGGCTGGCTTCCCGGCGGCATGGCCGTGGTCGCTCTCCTGACCTGCGCTCTCTTCACCGCGTTCACGGGAGCCAGCGGAGTCACCATCGTGGCGGTCGGCGGGCTGCTTCTTCCGGCGCTGGCAAGGTCCGGCTATCCGGAGCGTTACTCCCTCGGGCTGCTCACGACCTCGGGGTCTCTGGGGCTCCTGTTCCCTCCCAGCCTTCCGATGATCATCTACGCGTATGTGGCGGGAGTCGCGGTCGATGACCTGTTCATCGCCGGAGTGGTGCCGGGGTTGCTCCTTGTCGCGCTGCTGGCGATCCACGGCGCACGCCGCGCGGGCGTTGCACAGGTCACGCGAAGCCCCTTCCGATGGGATCGCGCCCTCCGCGCTCTCCGTGAAGCCGCGTGGGAGATTCCGCTCCCGTTTGTGGTGCTCGGCGGGATCTACTCCGGTCGCGTCACCGTCACCGAAGCCGCCACCCTCACCGCTGCCTATGCGATCGTTGTCGAGGCGGGCATCTACCGCGATGTCCCCCTGCGCCGCCTCCCCGCGCTGGCCGGCGAGAGCATGGTGCTGGTCGCCGGGATCCTCGCAATCCTGGCCGCGGCCTTCGGGCTGACGAACTACCTGATCGACGCCGAGGTTCCCATGCGGCTTCTGGAGTGGATGCAGGGCGCATTCACCTCACGCATCATGTTCCTTCTCGCGCTCAATCTCTTCCTGCTGATCGTCGGAAGCCTGATGGACATCTTCTCCGCGCTCATCGTCGTCGTGCCGCTCATCGTTCCGGTCGCGGAGGGCTATGGCGTGAGTCTTGTGCATCTGGGGATCATCTTCCTGGCGAACCTCGAGATCGGATACTCCACACCGCCGATCGGACTCAACCTCTTCATCGCGTCGTATCGCTTCGGGAGGTCCGTCGTGGAACTCTACCGCGCCAGCCTGCCCTTCCTCGGGATCCTGTTGATCGCTCTGGCGCTGATCACCTATGTTCCTCAGTTGAGCCTGTTCCTTCTGAGCGTGATTCGAGGAGGCGGATGAAGGTGAGACGCATCGAGTGGGCATGCGTGATCGCGCTGGCTATGCAACTCCCCGCGGATGCGGGAGAGCCGCCTTATGACCTCGTGGCGAATCCCGACGGCCTGCCGGTCGTGCATCTCGGCGCGGCGGCGATTGATTCGATCGGGAGCGGGATCTCGGATCGGAACATGGTCCTTGCGGGGCGGATCGAAGAAGCGTACCAGAGCGGAAGGTACGGAACCCCGGGGCACCGCAAGTCGAGGAAGAACGCGCTGGCCGCGCTCCTCTACAATGCGGAGTCGACCTTCTCACTGGTCTGCGCGATGGCGCTCCAGTCCGATGCCATCTACACCACTTCCGAAGCCGATCTCCACGAAGCCTTCTCCGCGCGGTTCCGCAACCCGGGCACTTATCCCGTTCTCAATCTGAAGGAAGCGCGGACCGGGGCCGGCGCGTTTCTCTTCCGATTCGATCTTTCCAGACCCGAAGTGCGGGAGATCACCATCGGCGGACTTCGCATGGGTGGCTGGACGGAGGATGTTCTTCTCGATGGCCGCGATGTTCGCGCGGCCATGGTGGAGATGCACACCTTCTCGCACGAGAAGGTCGTGGTGGTGTACGAAGAGGTGTCGGGCGGCTCCATCCTTCAGTTCGAGGTGATGGAGGACGGCATCCCGGTTCTGGTGTCAGTGGTGGAGGACATCCGGGGGCAGTATGTCCGCAAGTTCGGGCTTCACACGGCATCGGCCATGGTGATCTGGAGTTCCGTTGCCAACGGAATCGATCCGCCGCCGGAGGGCCGTCGACTCATCGGCTCGGCCATGTACTTCCCCGAACTGAAAGTGAAGCTTCCGTGGTTTCTCCCCGACATCGGCTTCGGAGATCTCCGCAGGTTCGACTTCCCCGACCCGCTGTTGACACGGGCTGCCGTGAATGATCTGCGCGAACGCGCCTACGACTGGCTGGAGTTCACCGGCCCCATGCGGTTTGCGAACTGGGACGGGGAAGGCGACATCCCCGCCGCGATTATCTCGCGCTATCCGGACTGGTAGCGGCCGGTTCCATCTCGCGGCGCGCCTCGTCCTTCCGGGCACGGGCATGGACGCAGAGACGCGGGTGCACTTCCGCAATGGAGTCGCGCATTCTCACGACCACATTCCGAATGTCCCACTGCGCGGACGAGTCCAGCCGCAGGTTGGCGATGTGGTGGAACTGCCGGAGGTTCAGGCGCGCGCGAATGCGGCGGTGATGGGCGTTCGTGACCGCGTACGGCGCGAGACGCGGGTCGCGGTCCTGTAGTTCGCGGTGCAGCACTTCCGCCGGTTCGATGGCGGCGCGCAGCGTGTCGGTGAGCCCGGCGTCCTGAACGGCGGGAGGGACGGTGATGCCGACGGTGGTATCCGGGGCGGCCGCGTGAAGCGACATCATCCGGTGACGCAAGAACTGGTGCCACGCCGCTTCCGACAGCGTGATCCGGAACGCGTAGGAGACTTCCTCCAGCGCGCGCGGCGTGGAATCATGCGGCCCCGTTGAGGTGAGGAGTTCCCGGTAAGCGGAGAACGCTTCACGGCGGGGAAGGGTGGTCAGCGCGTCCGCGAGATCCCCGAGCGTCCCGCGCCACGAGGGCGTCAGCGCGGCTTCGAGCACACGCTCCAGCGCCCAGCCTTCCGGGTCCGGCGTGTTCTCTCCGGTGTATGCGGCCAGTTCGGCCACGGGGTCCGTCCCGGGGACATCCGGAGAGTCCAGGCGCGCAGCGAAATCCTGACACAGCGCGGCGGCCGCTTTCCGGGCCTCGTTCGGCATGGCGTACTTCAACAGCGTGGGGGCGACGGTGCGTGCCGCGTCGCGCATCGACTCACCCAGCGCACGCGATTCGGGACTGTCCTCCGACAAGAGGCGTGACACCATCTGTTCCAGCGTCCGCGCGTTCGCCGTCAGCCCGAGATTCGTGTGGACCGCCAGCGTCAGCGCGTACCGGGCGTCCTCGAAGGCCAGCTTTTCCATCCGGCGTGAAAAGGCCGCGTCGCTTTCGCCCTCGTGGCGCGTCCCGTTGCGAAGAAGGTGCGCGTGAAGACCGTCGAAGAGTCGCTCATAGCAGTCGAAGGTGTCGTGCTGGAGCCGGTGGAAGCGATTGGCCAGCCCGGTTTCCTCCAGCCCGGGGGGCGTGACATAGTCCCCGCGCGAGGGTCGCTGATATCGCTGCGAGTACTCCGTGACGGAGACCAGGCGCGACGCTTCCAGCACGGCACTGGCGTATCGCGAAATCCGCTCCACCCCAAGATGCACGGCGGCGTGCTCGGCCACCGATCCGTGGCCGTAGTCCAGAACCCACTTCTCATGAAAACGCCCCGCCTTCTCCTCGGTGACGGCGAGCAGGTTGTCCCGAAAACTTTTCGGACTGCGGCTGACATAGGCGAAGACCACCGCGATCACTTCCTCGGGGAGGTTCGTGATGGCGTAGACATCGTCGGTGGTGGAACTGACATGGGCGCGGAGGGCGGACGATTCAGCGGATCCTGCGATCGATTCCATAGCGTGTCCCCGAGGCTGGCGTGAGGCGACAGCGTAGAGCGGAGAGGCGCGTCAAGTCAACGGGCCGCGCGTTACCATTCGTGCGGCAGGCGGTTCACCGGGGCGCGGAAGTAGGAATCCGCCGGGTAGTTGAGGAGGTTCGAGACGCGGCTCGTGTAGATGCAGGCGAAGTCCCGCACCTGATGGCCGAATCGGGTGATCTCGTTTCCGTCGCGGAAGAGCATTCCCCAGAACGGGTTGTGGGCGCGCTGGCACTCGTCGTCGCGCTGCGCGATCTCCCGATGGAGCCGCACTCGCTCCGCGCGGACGGCAGCCAGATGGTCGCGGGTTCGCTTGAGGCGCAAGAGGAGATCCTTGCGAACCTCGTCCGGGCTGTCCGCCGAATGCTCCGCCATCGCGGCCAGCCGCTCGGACGCCTGGAGCGTCAGGTTCTCTTCGCGGTCCAGCCGGTCGCGCGAGGTCAGCGCTTCGTTCAGAAGGTGCAGATCGGTGGAGATGCGGTCGGTGGTGGCCAACTCGGCCTCCAGTTCGGGAATGATCATGGCCGTGCGCCAGCCGACACTCTTCTTGGATCGCAGGATGTCTCCGTAGGTGTGGTCCCCCCAGTAGAGGATGCGGTCTCCCGCGAAGCCGAGTTGCTCCTCGAGGTGGGCGACATTTCCTCCCGAGTACACGCTCCCCGGTTCGCCGGTGCCTTCCAGAAAACGCCCGGGGGTATCGCGATTCAGGAAGTAGCCGGGTTTGCAGGCATCGACCACGACCAGATCAAAGTACGACTTCCAGGACGGGCCTCCGTTTGATTCCAGCAGAAACGAGAGCAGAACATCGGTGTAGTAGGCCTCGGAGTTGGTCAGAAGGAACACCTTCCGTGAAGAGTCGCGGAACATGGCCAGAACACGCCCGAGCATCGGGTCCGGCGCGATGTAATGAGCGGGATCCGCGCGGATCTCCTGCTTGATGGAACCGTCGGCGTGCGCTTCGTCGATCATGGCGCGGACATCGGCGTAGATCGCTTCGAAGTCCGGAGTGCTTCCCCGTGATTCGAAATGATCCACGAGCGCCAGGTAGAGATAGGCTTCGGGCATATGGAACAGCGTGTCGACCGAGATGTAGGCATCCGAAGACAGGCGAAGCCTCCGCATCCGGTAGATTCGTTTGCGATCGGCTTCGTCGAGAAGGCGGCTGCCGTGATAGGCGCGCGTGACATAGTTGTGATAGTCCATCTTGAGGATGTTGCCGCGCTTTCGATCGATCACGAGTCCCCGGACGACGAAGAGCGGGTTGTAGGGAATCCGCAGGACTTCCTCCGGATAGCCACGCTTCTCCACCAGCTTCTTCTGGGTGATGCGAAACGCGAGTTCGTCCACTTCCTGAACCCGGTAGTGAGCGAGCGTATGGTCCAGATCGAAGCCGATGGCACCGAGCGACCCCATCTTGAGGTTCCGGTTGACGAAGATCCTCGCCTCCCGGGGGACGGGACGGAGAGGGACACCGGAAGGGATGGCTCTGCCGGGCCTCGCGCGGGGAGGTGGTTCGGGCGTGGGAGGTCCTGGATTCTGAGTCATGTCGCTCGAGGGTGAGGGGCAGTGAGGGTGGCTATTCCATCTCATCGGCTTGATGTGCAGATTGATTGACCGAGGCTACCGCGAAACGCCGGGGAGGTCGATGGGGGTGTTCGCCGATGCCGGGTGAGACGCGCGGACTAAGGGCCGGAAGCCCGGCGTGCCGGGGAATCGTCCGCGTCTTCGGCAGCTCCGGCGTCTTCCACGACAGCGTCCTCAGCGTCCAGTTCCGCCTGCAGTTCCAGAACGAGGCGCTGGAGGAGCTGGAGTTGCTCCAGCTTGGAGATGCGCCCCCGGAGCGTCGTGTGGGCCGAATCCTCGCCCAGCAGGACACCCACGGTCGTTCCCAGCGATTCGGCGATGCCGCGGGCAATCTTCAGACTGGGAACACGAATGTCCGACTCAATCTGGCTGATGTATGCCGGAGCGACTCCCGCGCCGTGGGCCAACTCCGTCTGCGTGATGCCCTTGAGTTGCCTGAGAAGCCGGATGTTCTGCCCGATGTCACTCATGGGTTACTCCGGGTGGCTAGACACGATAACGCACAGACACCATTCTACGGGTCGAGAAGGGGAAGTTCAAGTCTAAATACCCTGCCAACGCTGTGCAAGTGGCGGAATCGCAAGCAGTTAGTGCGGGAACGATCAACCCGGACTTTCACGCGTCTTTTCGGACTCCCGGATCCGCTTTTTGCCGCCTGTGCGGGATCAGCGTGCGAGCGGGGGAATCCATTCCCGGACACCCTTCGGGGAGCCCACGAGGACGCGGGAAGTGAGACCGGCGAAGAGGCCATTGTCCAGAACGCCATCCAGCGCGTTGATCGCGGCCTCCATCCCGGCAGGATTCTCCACCGCCGCGAAGTGCGCGTCGAGGATGGGGTTGCCGTTGTCGGTGATCCACGCAGAGCCGTCGGCTCCCGGTCGGAGGACCGGATTGGCTCCCAGCTGACGGAGCGCCTCGGACACGGCAGGGACGGCGTCCGGAAGCGTCTCGACCGGGACGGGGCAGGCTTCCCCCAGCCGGGGCACCAGCTTGGACTCGTCCACAATGACCACGAACTGGCGTGCGGCCACCGCCACGCGCTTCTCCCGATAGAGCGCCCCGCCGAGTCCCTTGATGAGCTGTCCGTCGGGGTCCACCTCGTCCGCGCCGTCGATGGCCAGGTCAAGAACCGGGCACTCCTCCAGCGTGGTCAGCGGGACTCCCACCTCGGCGGCCTGGGCGGAGGTCCGGTCCGAGGTCGAGACGGCCCGAAGCGAAAGCCCGCCTGCCACGCGTTCCCCGAGTCGCTCTACGAGATAGCGGGCGGTGGAACCGGTCCCCAGGCCGACGGCCATGCCGTCCTCCACGAGTTCCGCGGCCCGGTATCCCACGGCCCGCTTGAGCGCATCCGGCGTCATGATTCCGACTCCTCCTGAACGGCCTCTTCCATGCGAAGGATGTCGAGGACATCCGCGGGCTCCGTGGCGGATGCGAGGCGCTCCCGCAGCACATCGGAGGAGAGCAGGCGCGAAATCTGGGCCAGCGCCTGGATGTGTGGCCCGGTTTGCCCGGGGGAGGAAACGAGCAGGAACAGGATGCGCACCGGTTCCCCGTCCAGCGCTTCGTAGGCGACTCCGGCGGGAGCCAGTCCGAAGGAGATCTCCATCGTCGGGATGAGATCGGACTTGCCGTGGGGGATGGCAATGCCCTGGCCGATGCCGGTGGACATGCGGTTCTCGCGCTCGACGACGGCCTCCAGAAGTGCGCGGCGCGTGGCGTCGTCGCGAGCGGACGGCAGGAGCGAGACCAGCTCCTCCAGCACCCGAGTCTTGTCGGAGCTCGTCAGCGGAATGGCCATGCCATCCGGTGAGAGATATGCGGAGAGCTTCACGAAGCGGTTCCTCCGTTGGGACCGGGCCAGCCCGGCGAAGACAGCAGGCTGCCGTCGCAGTCCTGTGTACTCAAGTGTTGAAAGGGGCCGGCCGCGTGGACAACCCGGCCCGTGAGAATCGTCAGAAGTGATTCGTTCTCTTCCGGTGGTTCGTCTCCCGGCCAGACAGCCGGAATCACCAGATCCGCATCGAAGCCCGGGCGGATCTGTCCGGTGCGCATCGAATCGCCGGAGGCTTCCGCGCAAGCCAGCGTGTAGTGGCGGAGGGCGGACTCCGGAGAAAGACGCTCCGATTCCACCGGGTGGCCGACGGCGGAGGCGATCCCGAAAAGCGGGGAGGTGGGCATGCCGTCCGACCCGAAGAAGAGCCCCGCGCCGGAGTCGGCCACACTTCGGAGCGGATTCATGCGCCGCCATCTTGCCGATCCGAGGGTGCGCTCGTAGAGGCCGCCCGGCATGCCCCACGCTCCGACGAAGTTCGGCTGCATGCACGGGCGCACGCCCAGCTCCCGCAGGCGCTTCATGTCCTCGGTCGAAGGCATCTCGAAATGCTCGATGCGATGCCCCAGCGCCCGTGACTCTTCCGGATTCAACGCGGCGAAGGCGTCGAGCACCTGTCGAATGGCGCGGTCGCCGATGGCGTGGACGGCCACGCGCCGACCCGCATCGTGTCCGGCTCGAACCGCTTCGGCAAGCTCCGCGTCCGTGAACAGCAGGACGCCTCGTTCCCCCTTCGCATTGGCGTAGTCGGCCTCCAGCGCGGCCGTTCCTCCACCAATGGAGCCGTCGGCGAAGAGCTTGATGCCCTCCACACGGAAGCGATCGTTCTCATGCGGAGGGTCCGGAGCCTGAGCATCCGGATCCACGAGGTAGGCGCGGACTCGCAACGGCAGCGGGCGTTCGCCCATCTCCTGTCGGTACATTTCCAGAAGGTCGGGGGACAGGAAGTCGGTCGTGGTCGTGATGCCGCACTGAAGACACTGGTCTCCCGCGGCCTGGAACGCGCGTCGTCGTTCCCTTTTCCCGGGCGGGAAGAGTTGGTCCATCGCCAGTGCCGGGCCTTCCACGCAGATTCCGCTGTCGGGGTCGATTCCGTCGCCGGTCCACTTCCGGGCAAGCAACGCGAGAGCCGGCGTGTTGGCGACCGCGATATGCCCGCACACTCGGCGCAGGATGACAGGCCGGGTGCTGGTGACGGCGTCCAGGTGCTTCCGGGCGGGGGGGGAATCCGGCCAATCGGTGGAGTCCCACGCTTCGGCGAGAAAGGGTCCGCGGCCCTTGTCCGCAGCCAGCGCGTCCTGAAGCAGGTCCAGCGTTTCGGTGAGGCTTCGACAGGACTCCAGCGACAGCCGCCCGCCCGCCAGCCCCGCCTGGAAGAAGTGCGCGTGGGCGTCGTGGAAGCCCGCGGACAGCGGCCGCCCTCCGACCTCCAGCGTGAAGAGATCGCCCGCCGCCTGCCGGATCTCCCAGGCGTTTCCCACCGCTTCGATGCGCCCCCCGCGAATGAGCACCGAGTCGCTCCCGTCGCCGGGGTCCGGGATGATGCACGCCCCCAACAGCGCGAAACCGGTGTGGTTCATGCTCGACTCCTCTTCATCGGGGATGCCCGGCACCATACCAGCGAGACCTCCGCCGGGCAACGGCGGGCGCGTTGACGCGGACCGGCCGCTGTGGGAAGATCGCTCGCCGCATCCTGAACGCTCCCCGGGGGGGGTCGATTGATGGTTTCTCTCGACGGTAGGAATCTGACGCTTGCGGATGTCGTGTCCGTCGCCCGGGAGCGCACCCCCGCTTCCGTTTCCGATGACGCCATGGACGCGGTCGCGCGCGCGCGCGCTTTTCTGGAGGAGCGTGTCGCGAGCGGTCAGATCATCTACGGCGTGAACACGGGAATCGGCCACCTGGCCGAGGTTGCGATCGACGCACACAAGCTGGAAGACCTTCAGCGGAATATCGTTCGCAGCCATGCGGCGGGCACCGGTCCCGCGCTGGCGGCGGACGAGGTTCGCGCCGTGCTTCTGCTGAAGATCAACCTCTTTGCGAAGGGGCTCTCCGGCGTGCGTCCGGAACTCGTGCGGCTCCTTCAGGGAATGCTTCGCGAGGATGTCCTCCCGGTGGTTCCGGCCAAGGGTTCCCTGGGGGCCAGCGGAGATCTCGCGCCACTGGCGCATGTTGCGCTGGCGGTTCAGGGCGAGGGGGAGGTCGATCACGACGGGCGCACCCTCCCGGCTGTGGAGGGACTCCGCGAGGCGGGGCTGGAGCCGCTGACACTCTCCTTCAAGGAGGGGCTGGGCCTCATCAATGGCTGCCAGGTGATGGCGGGGCGCGGGACCTTGCTCCTGCACGACGCGCGCATTCTCCTGCGTACGGCGCAGGCTGTGTCGGGCATGATTCTCGAGGTCTTCGGCGCGTCGTCCGAGCCGTTTGATGAACGCGTTCACGACGCGCGACCGTATCCGGGGCAGCGAGCCGTGGCCGCCAATCTGCGGACACTCCGGACCGGCGGCGAGAGCGGCGGGCGCGTGCAGGAAGCCTATTCGCTCCGCTGTGTCCCGCAGATTCTGGGCGGCGTGGCGGATGCATTCGACGACCTGGATCGACGACTGGCGGTAGAGGTGAACGCCGCCAGCGACAACCCGCTCGTCTTCGCGGAGTCCCGGGAGATCATCGCCGCCGGGAACTTCCATGGCGAGAGTCTGGGGCTTGCGCTCGACCACTTCGGGACTGCGCTCGCGGAGATCGCCTCCCTGGCAGAGCGGCAGATGAACCGGCTGTTGAACCCGGCGCTCTCCGGGCTCCCCGCGTTCCTCGCTCCGGCAACAGGGCTGAATTCCGGGCTGATGATCCTTCACTACACGGCGGCCTCTCTCGTCTCCGAGAACAAGGTGCTGTGCCACCCTGCGTGCGCGGATTCCATTCCGGTGTCCGCGGACCAGGAGGATCATGTCAGCATGGGCGGGGTGTCCGTCCACAAGGCCGGGGGTATTCTGGAGAACACAGCCGTCGTCGTGGGTGCGGCGGCGATGGCCGCGTGCCAGGCCGTCGATCTCGTCCGGGGTGGGTCCTTCGGTGACGCGACAGTAGCTTTGAGGAAGTGCATGCGCGGGGCGGTCCCCTTCTGGGAGGAAGATCGCCACGCCGCGACGGATCTGCGGGCCGCGTCCCGCCTTGCCCTTGCCGGGGATCTCCTCGGCGCGGTGGAGGCGGTGACGGGGACTTTGGAGTGAAATCGGCGTCACTGGTGGCGCCACCATGGGGAGGAGGCTCCCCGGAAGGCTGGATCAAGAGATGAACAATACCGAAGCGGGAGCCCCCGCGCTGGACCGGATCACCCCTCCGCAGGGAGAGCGCATCACAGCTGGACCGGACGGGCTGATCGTTCCGGACCATCCCGTGATCCCGGTGATCGAAGGCGATGGAATCGGCCGTGACATCATGCGTGCGACGCGAACCATCCTGGATGCGGCCGTCGAAAAGTCGTACGAGGGGCGCCGGAAGATTGCATGGTTCGATGTGTACGCCGGGGAGCGCGCCAACGAGGAGTACGGCGAGTGGCTTCCCGAGGACACCTTCGAGGCCATCCGGCACTTCGTCGTCGCACTCAAGGGACCGCTGACCACGCCGGTCGGCGGCGGGTTTCGCAGTTTGAATGTGACCCTGCGTCAGGTGCTCGATCTGTACGCGTGCGTTCGTCCGGTGCGTTACTTCCGGGGAGTCCCGAGTCCGGTTGTGAGTCCGGAGAAGATGAATGTCGTGATCTTCCGGGAGAACACCGAGGATGTGTACGCGGGCATCGAGTACCGATCCGGCACGCCGGAAGCGGAGAAGGTGCTGGCTTTCCTGCGGGACGAAATGGGAGCGAAGATCCGAGACGCATCAGGACTCGGGATCAAGCCCATTTCCGCATTCGGAACGAAGCGTCTTGTGAAGAAGGCCATTCGCCATGCGCTGGACCGGGACCGATCCAGCGTGACGCTCGTCCACAAGGGAAACATCATGAAGTTCACCGAGGGCGCGTTCCGCGACTGGGGATACGAACTGGCGGAAGAGGAGTTCGCCGGGGAGACCGTTCGCGAAGACACGCTGGACGGCCCGGCGCCGGACGGTCGTATCGTCATGAAGGATCGGATTGCGGACAGCATGTTCCAGCAGATCCTGACACGCACGGACGAGTATTCCGTACTGGCCATGCCGAACCTGAACGGGGACTACCTCTCTGATGCGTGCGCCGCGCAGGTGGGCGGACTCGGGATGGCGCCCGGAGCCAACCTCGGGGATTCCATCGGGCTCTTTGAGGCCACGCACGGAACGGCACCCAAGTATGCGGATCAGGACAAGGTCAACCCGGGTTCGCTCCTGCTTTCGGGGGTCATGATGCTCGACTACCTGGGATGGTCAGAGGCGTCGGTCGCCATTGAGGCCGCGCTGGAGGAGACCATTCTTCAGAAGCGTGTCACTTACGATCTGGCGAGGCTGATGGGCGATGTGAAGCCGTTGTCCACCTCCGGATTCGCGGAAGCCGTTGTGGAGAACCTGCCCGCGTGACGACGGACGGGGAACTCTTCGCGCCGGAGCGAGTCTGCCTGAA
>JASLLL010000018.1 GCA_030747075.1 Gemmatimonadota bacterium | reverse complement strand
CTCATCCAGGGCTCCCGTGCGCGCGCAGATGCGCGACAGGACAACCAGTGAACCGGCAACATAGGACTCTCCGTTGAGAGCCCTGTTCTTTCTAAGCGTTCTCTCGACATTCTGACGAGCCCGACCCAGCCATCCGAGGTACAGTTGGACGACACTCAGGCTGAGCAGGTCTCTGCATGCTTGCAACTCGGATCCGCTCTCTTTGAGGAGCGTGATTGACCGTTCTATGCGCTCCGCCGCGGATTCCAAGTGTCCCGATATCTTCTCGGCCCCCCCCAACGCGGACAGTGTCGAAGCTTCTTCCAGAATGGAACCGCTGCGCCGGGCTGTGATGAGCGATTCCCGAAGCAGTTCATCCGCTTGTTCGAGGTGTCCCATGCGGCGCTCGGCAAACGACATCCACCTGAGGACGCGAGCAAGCTCCGCGTGCTCAGCGGTGGGAGCCAGCGCCACACGTGCGGACTCACACCACCGCAGACACTCCTCGTATTCTCCCAGAAAGAACCGCACCCAACCCGAGAGTGCACGCACTCGCGCGGATGTCAGGACGGACACGCCGTCGATCTCCTCCAGTGTAGAGTCCAGGACCGTGCAGGCGTTCTCAAGGTCGGATGTCTCGAGGAGAGACTTCGCCAGCTTCCAGGAGATCCGGGCACGCTGCTCTCGATCTTCGCGGCCTGTGCCCTCAAGCTCCAACCGAAACCTCTCACTCGCCTGCGAGTACTCTCCCGCAGCGAGATGAGCATCCCCCGAAGAGAGAACCTTCGCAGCAGAACTCACCGAGCTTGCCATGGCAACCTCTCTACACCACGAGACCCGGAGGCGGGAGGAGAACCGCCTTCACGCGTCGCGGGAATCGCACTGTCCTCGTTCGACCACCTAATAAAACAAACCCCCACGCCGGGACTTGCAGCGAAGGGGGCACTTTCTTTCGTGGGGCGACGGGTCAACATCCGACTTGCATTCATCTCGGGCCTCGGTTTCGGATCCCGCCTAGCCCCCAATATGATATCGGCAACTATATCTCCTCATATGACTTTGTTGCAATGATAAAGAAGCGGTGTTGGCGTTTGGTTGTGTCGCGGCCGACAGGGCTGGCGGCGAAGCCGGAGGTTCCGGGGTGACCGGGAGGGAGTTGCCTGTAAGTAAGAATGTCGCCGCACTCAGCAAGGCGCGGCCCCACCCAATGCTCCCTGCTAGGGCGTCCAGGCGTACCCGAGCTTCACGAAGAAAGTCCGGTCCGTCCGCGCGAGGTCCGTGCGGAGATCCCCATGCGCGTTGTCGTCGTACCCGAGAAACAGCACCGTTCTCGGATTCACCTTGTACGAGAAGAGGAGTTGCGTGAAGACCTCCAGTTCGCGTTCCTCGGTATCCGGATCTTCGTGGTTGGCCGGGTTTCGCGTGACATGGCGAAAGTGCACAATCCCGCGGACAAACGCCCGTCGGCTGAAGTTTCCGACAAGTCGCGTCTCCAGGAAGTTCGCCGTGTAGAGCTTTTCTCCGTCAGCGTCCAGTTCCTCGTGCGTCAGGTCCGCCAGAAGGTGGACGCGGTCGGTGATGTCCCACTCCACGCGCGGACCGCCGCCGAAGCGCGTGGCGGGGCGGCCGTGTTCATAATCGATCGCGCCTCCCCCTCGAAGGCCTCCGCCGATGAAGAGATCACCAGTCGGCCGAAACCCACCATGCGTTCGCAGGAAGTTCATGTCGTAGGCTCTTCCGTCATACCACTCCCGGTCATCGCTCACGCCCGCCCACAGCCATGTGTTCTTCGTGGCCTGCAGGTTCACTTCCAGGCCCACCCCCCGATCCGTAAGGCGACCGGAGATGTCCGTCACGCGATCCACCTCCACACCCACGCCGAACTCCGTCCACCATCGCCCGGGTTCGGCGATCCACTTCCGCCACACTCCCGTCTCATACTCCAGCATGTCCACCTGCGGAACGAAACCGAGGTCGGCGCGAAACCGCGCGTCCCTTCGGACAATCTCGCTCCACGCGGACCAGTTCCGGCTGTCGTGCAGGAGCTTGGCGGTGACGGCCGATCCCCGGAACGCACCGACCGGCTGGCCCTGCTCTTCGGCCATCTCCGCCGGGTAGCGCGTCTCCGACCCCAGGAACTGCCAGCGCAGAGAGGTGGACTCCTCAAGCCGAAAGAGCCCGTCCGCCCCTGCCAGCAGAGAGCGATACGCTCCCGCATCGCGGGCGGTCAGCAGCACTCCCGCCGTCGATCGCGTGCCCACATCGCGCCGGATCCTCAGGGCGCCGTCGGTCACACCTCCCTCCAGCATCGCGAACCCGCTCCCCTGGTTCGACGGAAACAGCACGCCCGTCAGTTCGTCCCGGGCAACGAATCCGCCAAATGCCGTGGCGCCTGACTTGCCGCTGAGCTTCACGCCCCACGCCGGATCCGCCACCATGCGCGTGTGGACCGCTCGCTCCGGCGTCTCGAAAAGGTCCGCGCCCTCCATGAAGAAGGGGCGCTTCTCCCCGTAGAAAACCGCAAAGCGGCGGTTGATGTCGAAAGCCAGTTCGTCCGCTTCCACCTGCGAGAAATCCGGATTGATCGCGGCGTTCGCGCTCACCCCCGGGGTGATCCCCCACCGAACCGAAAGTCCTGCTTCGCCGCGTGACGGACCGTCTTCCCACGCGACTCCCGTGCGTTCGTCGGACCGGTTGGCGGTCCATGTGGGTGTCAGTTCGAGATTCCGCCCGTGCGAAATCCCCGCAAAGCCCGTCACCTGGTGGATCTGGCAAAGGACGCACCCGTTGTCCCGGTCGAAGGGCACGGTCGCCATCTGGTGGCGAATGTCGCGCGGCCATGAGCGCAATCCGGCCACGCCCCAGGTCATCGCTTCTCTGTCTTGTCCCTTCGGAAACCGGATTTCGCGGAAGGGGATTGCCATTTCCACGCGATAGCCGTCTTCGGTGATCCGCGCCTCGCACTCCCAGATGGCGTCCCAGGTCAGGTCCTCCATCCGTTCGCCCACTTCGTTTCTTGCGATGTCCATCTGTACACCCGCCGCCGTCACAACGAAGGTGTACCCGCGCCGCCCGCCGTTGAAGGGATCCAGCATGATGCCCACATAGTCGTCGGCGCCGGGAGTGTCCCGATCCGCAAGGTGCGCGCGGATGGCCGACGGATCGGGATCGAGCGCGACAAAGGCGGCGTAGAGTCGGTCGCGGTCGTGCGTGACGCGAAGTTCGGTCCGGACCGGCGCGGGGATGTTCTCTCCCGGCATGACTTCCCAGTCGAGCGGCAGTGTGAGGGCGCCGTTCCACCCGGGGTCGGAAAGATCGCCGTCGATCGTGATGGGACCGGCGGCCGCCCGGATGGCATGCGGCGGCACGGCGGGTTCCGGGGCAGCGGCCCCGCTCAGCAGGAGAACCGTGAGGCAGGACCATCCCAGCGTCTGGAGAAACACGCGCGGCGAGACACGGCAAGGCGGCACGGCAAACAACGGAGGAGTGTCCCGGCGAACAACCTGCATGAAAGCCTCCGGAATGCGAAGCGGACAGTCCGACCGGGAGAATACGACGCGATCGCGAGTATGTTCCCTGAAAACCGAGAAAACCGCCAACCCTCCCGAGTTCCGGAACGGGACACACTGCGGAACCGGGGTTCCTTCTCCGCCCGTTTTCCTGTAGAATGGTCGCCTGTTCATGCCTCATGCTTCCTCCCCCCGCTGTCCAACTTCCTGGAGATTCTCCATGCACGCTTGCGCCCGGTCTGTGATCCTCGGGGTGGTGGTGATCGCCCTGTCCGCTTCCGTTTCGGGAGCGCTGGTCGATGATCCCGCCCTCCACGACTTTGAGTTCCCGCTGGTCTATGACTCCTCCGAACCTGTCCGCACCACAGTCAAGTTCGAGCAATCCGGCTTCGCGCGGGGTTCCGCGCTTCCCGGGGACTGGTTCGTTCAGGAAGGGCCGCGCACGGGCCACCTTCATGCCGCCTACGGCGGGGATCTCTTCCTCACGGATGACATCGCCGATGCAGACCAGGCTACGGCGCTCGCACGGGACTTCCTCGTTTCGCAGGAAGAACTGCTCGGGACGAACCCGGGCAACATGGAATTCCGCAATGTCCTGGAGTTCAAGGGCCGGTACGCGGTCCACTTCCGTCAGATCCACCACGGCGTTCCTGTCTACCGGGGCGACGCGTGGGTTGTGATTACAGACGAAGGCAAGGTCGCCGCGTTCGGGTCCGACTTTTTCCCGGAACGCCACGCCATCCCGATGCACCCCACCATGAATGAGTCAGACGCCATCGCCGCTGCCGCGCAGTCCATCGGTGCGGTACCGCGCACGGACCGGCCGATTGACGCGTCACTCTCGTATGTCCCGGCTCCGTCGGGCGAGCTTCTGGAACTTACGCTGGCGTATCGCGTCGCGTTCGAAGCCGAGGCGCCGTTCGGTCGCTGGCTGACATGGGTCGACGCGCGCAGTGGCGCGGTGCTCGGCCGCACCAATGAGTACCATGCGGTGAATGTCGTCGGGACCGTTGCCAGCGAAGTGGAGGACTACGGCTACTGCGACGGCGTCACAACCGACCAGCTCGCCCATGTTGCCGTCAGCGTTTCCGGGGGCGGCACCGGCAACACCGACGAGAACGGCAACTTCGACATCTCCCACGCCGGCTCCGCCGATGTGACGGTGGATGCCTATCTCAACGGGCCTTACATCAATGTGAACCGATACAGTGGCCTGGGCGCCGATGCCCACTGGACCGGCACGGCCACGCCCGGAACGCCGCTCCAGATCGGGTTCAACTCCAGCAACGCACGCCGCGACGAGATGGACTCCTTCTTCCACGGCAACCGGGTCCACGATTTCATGAAGGGCGTCGATCCGTCCTTCACATCACTGGACTATTCCATGACCACCATCGTCGGGCGGAGCGACGGATACTGCCCCGGCAACGCGTGGTGGGACGGTTCGGGAATGAACTACTGCGACGAGGGCTCCGGATACGGAAACACGGGGCAGATGGGAAATGTCGTCTACCATGAGTACGGACACGGCGTGTCGCAGGAGTGGTACATCGACAACGGGTCCTCCCTGTCCAGCGGTGACATGCACGAGGGGAACTCGGACATTCTCGGCGCTTTTGTAAACCGTGAGTCGATCGTCGGGTTGGGGTTCTATCTGGGCAACTGCACCAGCGGAATCCGCAACTCGGACAACACGCTGCAGTGGCCCGGCGACAACAACGGCGGGCATTACGGCGGGCAGATCATCGCCGGGTTCTTCTGGGACAGCTGGCAGTCCATGCTCGCGATGTATTCGCAGGCCGATGCCGACACGGCCGCCTGGGACGCGTGGCACTACGGCCGGGGAATGGGCACACCCCACGCCCAGGACGATCAGGTTCTGTGGACCTTCATCGCCGATGACGATGACGGCGACCTCAACAACGGGACGCCGAACCATTCGCACTTCTGTCTCGGTGCCACAAACCACGGTTTCACCTGCCCGGAAATCCTGACGGGTGTGATCATTCTCCACAGCGCGCTGCCGACCATGGAGGCCGGTGGTGCCCCTGTGTCTCCGGATGTGACCGCCGTGATCACCTCTTCCTCGTCCACTGTGGATCCGTTGTCGCTTCGCGTGTCCTACAGCCTGAACGGCGCGCCGCTGGTGGAAGTACCCATGACCGCCACGGGAAACCCGGACGAGTACTCCGCGCCGCTCCCGACGATGGGCGGTACCGCGGAGGTTGAGTACTTCATCTACGCCGCCGACATGGCGGGGAACGAGCGGACGGATCCCTCGACGGCCCCGTCCACCATGCACGCGTTCGATGTGGTTCATCTGTACGATGACCTGGAGAGCGGGTCGGGCGGATGGACGGTCGGCCTTGCGTCCGACGGCGCGACCACCGGTCAGTGGGAACTGGCCGACCCGATCGGCACTCAGGCACAGCCGGAAGATGACTCCACTCCCGCTCCGGGGACGATGGCGTTCATTACCGGGCAGTGCTCCGGGTCGAACTGCTGGTCCGGTTGTTCGCTGGGCTGCAACGACATCGACAACGGCGAGACGACACTCCTGACCCCCATCTACGATCTTGCCGGCGCCTCGAATGTGAAGGTGAAGTATGACGCGTGGTACTCGAACAACACCGGCGCCACGCCGAGTACTGACTACTGGGTGGTCGATGTCTCCAACGACGGCGGATCCTCGTGGACGAATATCGTGAACACCAATGTGACCAACGCCTCGTGGACCTCGTATTCGATCGACATCGACGCCTTGTTCGGGACGCCGGACCAGGTTCAGGTTCGCTTCGTCGGAAGCGATCTCGGTTCCGGGTCGCTCGTGGAGGCGGCTGTTGACGAACTTCGCATCCTGGCGGACTACGGCGCGACCGACGCAGACGAAGTCGTCAGCGCGGCAGCCCCGGCATTCTCGCTGTCGCAGAATCGGCCGAACCCTCTGAACGGGACCACACGGATCGACTTCTCGGTTCCTGGCGCGATGGGCGTGGACCTGACGGTCTACAATGTGTCCGGGCAGACCGTGAAGCGTCTGGCGATCGGAAACCGCGATGCCGGCGCGTACCGTGTGGAATGGGACGGGCGCGACGCGGCCGGAACGAAGGTCGCCGCGGGTGTCTACTTCTATCGACTGACCGCCGGGGAGAAGGTCCTCACCCGGAAGATGACCGTCACGCGTTAGACGCGCTGACGGACCCGCTGCAGGACGGGGGGGGCACACTCCCCCCCCGCCGCTTCGGTCCGCGCCCCGGGAACCATCACCGCGCGTTTCCGGCCCCGCGCCGCCCTCAGGCCTGTGATATTTGAACCCGCTTGCAATTCATTGCTATCCTGAGGCGGTTGCTCGTGGATCCGCCATCGGCGACCTTCTGAAGTGCCTCCGAAGGGATGGCCCACATGATGAAGCACGCGACCCTGCTCTGACTGCCGGACTGTTGCTGGCATTCCCGGCGCTTGCCCTGGACTACGATCAGGATGTGACTCCCGATGTGATCTTCGGGGCGGGCAACACGAATGGCGCCTTCACCGTGGATGTTCAGTCGTATGTTGACTACAGCATCGAGCTTGGTCTGCGCGCCAAGCTTCGCTTCGATGCCAACAACGATCCGCAGAATGTCTACAACAGCAACGGCAACGGCACTTACAGCTTCCCCGCCGGGGCCGCGCCGGGAGGGTTTTCCTGGCAGCCGAACTCACCCACGACGCCTGTCTGGAACTTCGAGTTCGCTGTGAATGTCAACCAGACGAGTCTCGGCATCATGACGCTCGACGACTTCACCTACGAACTGGGGCTCGACCTGGACGCAGATCTGGCAGCTTCACTCTATCTGTCGTTCGACCCCATCACGCCGACGCTGGGGATGCCGTACTTCGACCACTCCATCGGCGACAACACAACGGACGAGACAAACGACCTGGTCGCGGGAGATGCCGTCACCTACGCGTCTTATCTGGCTGCGTATCCGGTGGCTCAGAACTCATGGAACTACGAGTTCTTCAACGAAGCCCCATTCGACGGATTCGATCCGGCCGATGATGGCGTCTACCAGATTTACCTGAAGGCGTTCCACGGCGGCGCCGTCGTGGCGCACACGGAGATCTCCGTGCTGGTCGGCGGCCCCGTAGGGACCGAGTCGACCAGTTGGGGAAGGGTCAAGTCGCTGTTCCGTTGATCGGGACCGCCACGGATGCGGTGAGGAACGCGCCCCACCGCATCCGGTTCTGACTCATTCCCGCACCATGCTTCCGACGATCCACCCGGCGATGCCCGTCTGGACCATCGTTCCCACGAACCATGTGAGCGCCATCGTGTACGGAATCGGCATGACCGAATACGACCCGTACGCCATGGACGCGCCGGTACCCAGACCGAACCAGAGGCCATAGCGCAATCCCGGACCGGGTCCCTTTTCCTTGAAGAACTTCGCGTAGACGGCCACAAACGCCAGTGCCGTGATCAGCGTGACAAGATACATGAGGCCCATCTTCATCTCGGCCTGGGGGCGCCACAGTTCCGGTTGGGCGGCATACTGCTCGGCAAGAAGCACATTGTGAATCACGAGGTCGAGCGCGGACCAGACAACAAGAAGAACGAGAACGGCAAGCAGAGCCTTCTTCGACATGGAGACAACCTCCCCGAGGATGAAGGACGGTCCCGGCCCCGGAGCGGGGCCAAGCACTTCCCGGATACCACGGGACCGGCCGAGCGTAAACCTGCGATGTGGTGAGAAAACCTGCATGGCCTGTCGTCTTTCGGCATACCATGTGGCCCGATCATCCCGCTTCCACATCACCGGTTCCTGTTCCATCCACCGACACCGGAGGGACCATGCCCACCTTCGTGCTTGCGTATTCGGGAGGACTCGATACTTCCTGCATCCTCGCCTGGCTTCGGGAGAAGCACGGAGCGGATGTCGTCACCGTCACGGCGGATCTCGGCCAGCGTGCGGAACTCGTCGGCCTCCGAGAGAAAGCCGCAGCTTCAGGAGCCGTCTCCGTCCGCGTCGAAGACCTGCGCGGAGAGTTCGTGGGTGACTTCCTCTGGCCGAGTCTGCGCGTCGGTGCGCTCTATCAGGAAGTCTATCCGCTCGCCACCGCACTCGGGCGCCCGCTCATCGCGAAGCGGTTGGTGGAGATCGCACGCGAAGTCGGTGCGGACGCGGTCGTCCACGGTTGCACGGGCAAGGGAAACGATCAGGTGCGACTGGAGATCGGCGTGCAGTCGCTGGCGCCCGAGTTGCAGTGCATCGCGCCACTCCGCGAGTGGGAACTGACCACGCGTGAGCAGGAGATCGCATGGGCGACCGAACGCGGCATTCCAGTCGGCGCGACCAAGGACTCGCCGTACTCCATCGACGAGAACCTGTGGGGTTCCGCCATCGAAGCGGGTGCGCTGGAGGATCCGTGGGCCGCGCCGCCGTCCGATTGCTGGATTCTGACGACCGACCCTCGCGAAGCCCCGGACGCACCGGAAGAAGTCACCATCGGCTTTGAATCGGGAACACCCGTCTCTCTCGACGGGGACATCCTGGACGGGGTCACTCTCATCGACCGGCTCAACACGCAGGCCGGCGACCATGGCGTCGGGCGGTTGGACATGATCGAAGATCGACTCGTCGGTATCAAATCGCGCGAGGTCTATGAAGCTCCCGCCGCCGTCACGCTTCATACCGCGCGCACCGCGCTGGAGCAGCTTACGCTCGATCGCGAAACCCGGCGGGTGAAGGGGTTGCTTGCGGCGGAGTTCGCACGACTCGTCTACGACGGACTGTGGTACACGCCGCTTCGCGAATCGATCCAGTCGTTTGCGGACTCCGCCTGCCACACCGTCACGGGAGAAGTCCGCATGTCGCTCTATCGGGGGTCCGCCACGCCCACCGGGCGCTCCTCCCCGCACGCGCTCTATGACCACTCGCTCGCCACCTACGGGGAAGGCGACGCCTTCGGCCATGCGTCCGCACCGGGGTTCATCGACCTCTTCGGACTGGGCGCGCGCACGGCGGCGCAGGTTCGGCACGGCGCGGACCCGCACTCTCTTCCCTCGGCAAGGGAGTCAACGCCATGACGAAACTCTGGGGCGGACGCTTTACGAAGGAGATGGCTCCGGAGTTTCTTGAGTTCTCCGAATCGCTTCGAGTCGATTGCCGCCTTGCGGCCGAGGACATCTGCGGAAGTCTCGCGCATGCAACGGCCCTTCGCAGCGCGGAAGTACTGTCGGAAGAGGACTTCAACGCGCTGGAGTCCGCGATGGAAACCATCGCGCGGGAGATTCGCGACGGTGTGTTCCCTCCGCCGTCGGAGAGCGCCGTGCACGAGGACATCCACTCCGCCGTCGAGGCGCGCCTCGTCGAACTCTGCGGCGAACCCGGACGCCGCCTTCACGCGGGGCGCAGTCGAAACGACCAGGTTGTCACCGACACGCTCCTGTGGCTCCGGGGGGCTTCTCGGGATGTGCGCGCGGCACTCCGCGAACTCCAGTCAACACTGGTTGCGCTGGCCGAGACGAATCAGCACCTTGTCATCCCCGCGTACACACATCTTCAGCGTGCGCAACCCGTGCTTCTTGCGCACCACCTTCTTGCGCACTTCGAGGCGCTGGACCGTGATGTCGCCCGCTTCGAAGACGCCGCCCGACGCGCCGACCGCTGTCCGCTGGGTGCCGCCGCCTGCGCGGGATCGACGATCCCGATCGATCGGGAGCGCACCGCGCAAACCCTGGGGTTCGCGCGCGTCGCGGAGAACAGCCTCGACGCCATCTCCAGCCGCGACTGGGCGCTTGAGTTCGTCTCTGGGTGCGCCATTGCCGCGGGACACCTTTCGAGAATCGCGGAGGAGATCGTCCTGTGGTCGTCTCGTGAGTTTTCGTTGATCTCACTTCCCGATGAATGGTGCACCGGATCCTCCATGATGCCGCAGAAGCGAAACCCCGACATCGCGGAACTCGTGCGTGGAAAGACCGCGCGGGTCCACGGCGCGCTGGTCACGCTGCACTCGCTGGTGAAGGGATTGCCGCTGGCCTACAACCGCGACCTCCAGGAGGACAAGGAACCGCTCTTTGACGCGGCGGACACCACGCGCACCTGCGCAAAGATGCTCGCTGCGGCGATGGCCGACGCACGCTTCACGGAACCGCCCGCCACCGCACTCGACATGGCGTGCGCGACCGACCTTGCGGAGGAACTCGTGCGACGCGGTGTCCCCTTCCGCGAAGCCCACGAGCGCATCGGGCAACTCGTTCGTGCGCTGGAGGAAGACGGACGCGCGCTCGACGGCGCCACCGACACCGAACTCCTGGACGCGGGACTCGCCGGCCTCGACCGCGCGCTTCTCACTGCCCGCGGAAGCATCGAGGCGAAACGAACGCTTGGGTCCACTTCGCCCGCGGAAGTCCAGCGGGCACTCACCCGGGCAAAGAGGCGTTTGGAGGCTGCACAGACGGACTGATGCCGCCCGCTTTCGTCGCGCCGGGCAACAGCGGGTGGGGCTTCGGGGGCTACCGGACCCGCATCTTCGCGAACCCGGCGTCGGCGGAGAACGGAAGGGCCGATAGAATCGCGCCCGTCATCGCGGCGACAAGTCGGGACAACATGGTTTCCCTCCGCTGGGCGGGTTACTTCCGGGCAGACTTGTATGACAGCATCCGGGGGGCCAGTTTTGAGCACCTTGCACGGAAGCCCTCCCGGGGGGTAGATTGGCCCCGAAAAGCGCCCTTTCAAAGATACGCGTCTGACCCCCAAGCTGCAGGAGTTCCCATGAGCGCCAAGAGTCACCCTGAAGACTTCGCCGCCATTGCCCGCGCTCACTACGAGTCGATCGGAAGCCGCCTCGATGCGGTCCGCGAACGCCTCGATCGCCCCCTCACCTATGCGGAGAAGGCGCTCTTCTCCCACCTCGACAACCCGCGCGAACAGGACCTTGCGCGCGGGAGCAGTTTCCTCCTCCTTCGACCGGACCGCGTTGCGTTGCAGGACGCGACCGCTCAGATGGCGCTCCTTCAGTTCATGATGACCGGGCGGCCGACGGTCGCTGTCCCCTCCACCGTTCACTGCGATCACCTGATTCGCGCGGAGACCGGATCGGGCGAAGACACCCTGCGCGCCGTCGACGAAAATCGTGAGGTCTACGACTTCCTCGCCGCGGTCGCCAACCGACATGGGCTGGGGTTCTGGAAGCCGGGGGCGGGGATCATCCACCAGGTTGTGCTGGAGAACTACGCATTCCCGGGCGGCCTCATGATCGGGACGGACTCGCACACGCCGAACGCGGGGGGGCTTGGGATGATCGCCTGTGGAGTGGGCGGTGCGGACGCGGTCGATGTCATGGCCGGGCTACCGTGGGAGGTGCTGAATCCGAAACTCGTCGGGGTGCGCCTTGTGGGAGAACTCTCCGGCTGGACCGCGCCGAAGGATGTCATCCTGAAGCTCGCGGGCATGCTCACGGTCAAGGGTGGGACAAACCGGATCGTGGAGTACTTCGGGCCGGGTGCCGCCAGACTGAGCTGCACCGGGAAGGCCACCATCACGAACATGGGCGCGGAGATCGGCGCGACCACCTCCACCTTCCCGTTCGACGAGAAGATGGCGGCCTATCTGGAAGCGACCGACCGCGCAAGCGTCGCCGCGCTCGCGCGAGAGCACGCCGAGCACCTTTGCGCGGACCCGGAGGTGGAAGCGAACGCTGCCGACTACTTCGACGAAGTGGTGGAGATCGACCTCTCCTCGCTCGAGCCACATGTCGTGGGGCCGCACACGCCGGATCATGCGCGGCCGATCTCGGAACTGGCGGCGGAGGCCGCGCGCGAGGGATACCCGACCAATCTCACGGCCGCACTCATCGGAAGCTGCACGAACTCGTCCTACGAGGATATGGGGCGCTCGGCCCACATCGCGCGGCAGGCGGCCGAACGCGGAGTGAAGACGCGCGCCGCGTTCCTGGTGACGCCCGGATCGGAGCGCGTGTACGGCACCATCGCCCGCGACGGACAGCTGGCGGACCTGGAGGCCATGGGCGGGATGGTTCTCGCGAACGCCTGCGGGCCATGCATCGGACAGTGGAATCGCACGGACCTCCCGAGAGGCACAGCGAACTCCATCATGACCTCCTACAACCGGAACTTCCGCAAGCGGAACGACGGCAGCCCGGACACCTGCGCGTTCATCGCGAGCCCGGAGATCGTGACGGCCATGGCGCTCTCGGGCGACCTGGCCTTCAACCCGCTGACCGACGAACTGGAGGATGCGGAAGGCACGCGCTTCTGTCTTGCGCCGCCCGAAGGTGACGAACTTCCCGCGGACGGCTTCGCCTCGGGGGATGCGGGCTATGCGGCCCCGAACCCGGACCGCGCACCGGAGGTGAAGGTAGACCCGCAGAGCGAGCGGCTTCAGCTTCTCACGCCATTTGAGAAGTGGGACGGCGACGACATGGAGCGGTTCCCGCTTCTCCTCAAGGCAAAGGGAAAGTGCACCACCGATCACATCTCCCCGGCGGGGCCGTGGCTTCGCTACCGGGGGCACCTGGATCGCATTTCGGACAACATGTTCCAGGGAGCGGTGAACGCCTTTACGGGAGAGACGGGGCACGGCGGCAATGCGGAGACCGGCGCGGCGGGAGCCACTTTCGCGGAGATCGCACGCGACTACCGGGATCGTGGTCTGCGGTGGGTCGTCGTCGGAGATGACAACTACGGCGAAGGCTCCAGTCGCGAACACGCCGCCATGTCTCCGCGACTGCTCGGTGCGGCCGCCGTTGTCGTGAAAAGCTTCGCCCGCATTCACGAAACGAACCTCAAGAAACAAGGCGTGCTGCCGCTGACCTTCGTGGACCCCGCGGACTATGACCTTGTGCGGGAGGGCGACCGCGTTTCGGTGACCGCACTCGCCACGCTCGCGCCCGGGTCCGCGCATACGGTTGTCTTCCACCATGCGGACGGCTCGGAAGACCGCGCGGAAACGGCCCACACGCTGAACGAGGAGCAGATCACATGGTTCCGGGCCGGTTCCGCGCTGAACCAGTTGCGGGCCGCGGGGCGCGCGACCTGACGATCCCCGACGCGGGGGCGCGCGCCGGAATGGGGTCGGCGCGCTCCCTGCCCACGAGCCGTTGCCGGCTCGTGGGCCATCCCGTTCTCAATCCGGCCCGGATTCACATACCGGGACCGTCTCTCCTGGCACCGGTCGGACAGAGATCCCGAGACGGGAACTCGTCGGCCTGATGGATATCCGGAAACGGGTACTCCCCGGGCTCCTTGCGGCCTACCGGCTTTCCCGCTCGTCTGCTGTCTCGCGGGAAGACGCTCCCCTGGATCAGGATTCCGTCCCATACCAGCGCCGAGGCGACAAAACGCGGCCCCTCCCAGCGCGCATCCTCTCCCAGACCGATGGGCGGCATCACCGAAGGCACCTCCCCGCACGGTGCCAGCAGGAATCCGCGTGCGTGCTCCAATGGAGGCGGAGAGTCGTTGGAGCCCAGCACTCCGGCGGCCGCATAGCTCCGGAGGAGCTGACTCCGAAATGCCGCGAAGACCTCCGGCGACTCAAACAGGTCCGCGCCCACAATCCGGCTCCCCACCGCGACCACCACCCCCCGTGTACTGTCGCTCAACACGATCCCGTCGAGGATTTCCTCCACGCTCCGGCGCACATTCGGATCACGGTCCACCGCGCCCAGATCCCCCGTCGATGACCGCACGCCGCGCTCCAGAGAGTACTCTCTCACCTGGCGCCAGACCTCGCCCTGATCGGCGCCGAACTTCTCGATCACGGGCGCCTGCCGCCACTCCTCGGCGAATCGGCGGCGGTGGATCTCCTCGGACTTCGCGCGGCGAAGATCCGGCGGCTCGAAGCCCTCGACGCGAAAGTGCCGGGCACCGCCCCATCGACCCTGCTCGACACAAGTGACCGGGATGTCCGTGACCCCCGGGGGGGCGAGCACCGTGGTATTGACCGACCGGTTCTGCTTCGCACCGGCGAGGCCCTCACCCTGCATGGCCAGCACCGGGAGTTTTCCCTGGTTCTCAATGCGCACCACCGGGACCGACCCCAATCCACCAACCTCCGTAACGCGGACCTGGCCCCGCTCCACCGCTTCCTTCAGCAGCAGATATCGGTCCGGAGCCCCGAACGGCCGCCCCGGAATCTGAAACACGGCGAGAGGGGCACTGACAACAGGGGGCGTGACATCGAGAGCGGGCCATGAGATCGGGGGCGCAGCCTTGGTTTCGAACTGATTCGGCGTCATGTGTCTCCCTACTTCCTGCGCGTTCACGCGCGGGCGGAGGAGAGCCACCATTGACATCCCACCCGGGCCATGGCTAGGCTTGTGGGGTGAGAGGTGACCCCCCGGGTTTCCTGGGGTGCTTTGACGCGGCTCCTGGTCTGCCAACCGATGCCGCGATCACCTTCTCCATAGGCGGGGTCCTTACGGGCCCCGTCGTCTTTTCCGGCGAAACCCGCTTCGCTTTGCGAATCCCGCCGTCACTTCGCCCCGACACCACGCCGGGTAAGCCTCTATTCTGTCGGCCCCTCCTCCTCTTCCGGGGCGAAAGCCCCCTCGTCCTCCTCCGCGAACAACTCACGAACCTGCTTCACCAGTTCATTCAGCTTTCGACGAAACGGGCCTCCCCCGCCCGTTCGATAGTGAATCTCCAGATCCGGAGTCACCTGAAGCCGTCTCCATGCCTCCGCGTTCTCCGCATGAAGCCCCCGCACCACCGCCCCCGGATCCGCATCCTGGCCGGGCTCGAACGGCAGGCACAGAGCGTCGTGAGCCATCAAATCCAGCTCGGATCGATCCGCCCGGAGCCTCCTCAGGTCGCTGTCCCGACGGGTCCGTCGAAGCGGCATATTCGCCGTGTGTTTCGCCAGCCGCCACAGAAGCGCCTGCGAGGGAGATTCCCTGCTTCCCCGCGGGGGCGGCAATCTCAGTTCCTCCAGAAGCACCGCCATCTCCTCCGGTTCCTTCCCCTGTAAGATCTCCCGGATTCCCTCGAGGCGGAGCCTCGCGCCCTTCAGGACCGCAATGAGCCGAAGCCTCAGCAGGTGTCCGTCGCCGTAGGTGGCGCTCGGCCCGGCTCCTTCCGCGGGGAGCAGGAGATCCCGGGATATGTAGTAGTGGATGGTCCGGCGAGACACGCCCGACCGCTCCTCAAGTTCCGAGATGGTGTAGCGAATGTCCGGATCGTAGCTGGGGTCCACCATTTCGATCTTCTCCCGCAAAGTACCAAACGCAACCCGAAAAGAATTCCGCCCGGAGTGGGGCCGGTTCGGCGCCGGTATAACTGGTTGCCACGACACCCGTTCCACCGCCCCCACGAACCACCCACCGTACAGTTGTAGTGTCAACATACCCGTGTTCATCGGTACCGTCAAGACCCCGGGCGGGACTTTCTTGCAAATCATCCACCATGGGTGAGAGTGAAGTCGTATGCCGACGCCGCGGGCGAGACCCTCAGACCGCCTTCCCGCTGCCTCTCGCGCGGATCTCTGCTAGGATGCCCCGTGACGCACACTGTGCTCCCCGGGAGATCGCCATGTCCTTCCTTGACCGCTTTCCTCACCGACGGGCTGTCCCGTCCTCCCTTCGCCCCCGCCTGGGGGCCGCATTTGATGCGGACGACGAAGTCGCCATCAGCCGTATGCTCGACGAAAACCGCGCAGGCGGGAAGGCCCTCATCCTCGAACTGAAGGACGAGATCGCCACGCTGGAGGAGGGTTCCCCGGGACGGGAAGAAGCGCGGCGGTTGATGATGAACCTCGTGGTGATCTACACGGAGAAGTTCTGCGACCCGGAACCCCTGGCCTGGTTTCGCAAGGAGGGGGTGCGGCTGGAGTTGGACATCGCCCGGGTCCGACTGGGCGACGCTCAGGAGCACTACAACGCGGAGGATCCTCAGAGCGCGCTGACTCTGGCGTTCCGTGGGCTCAATGTTCTCCTGAATGCCCAGGAGACGCCGGAGGTCTTTGCCCTGCGCAGCGGGCTCCTTCTGGTGGCGGTCGGTGTCGCCATGACGCAGGAGAACTACGGACAGGCTCGACAGGCGATGGAGGCAAGCCTGGAGGCCGCCAGAAAAGGGGAAGACGGCAGGGTTCTCGCCGACGCGCTTCTTGCGTCTGTGGATCTGGCGAATCTGGGGAATGCCCACGCCGACGCCACTGCGTTGCTCGACGAAGTTTGCGAGGTCTGTCAGAATCAGGAACCCCACAGGGACCGCCTCATCGGGCATCTGGTGAGACGCGGGGTGGACCTCCTGCTTCGGGAAGACCTTGCCGGATCGCGGGACTCCCTCACAAGGGCGATCGACCTGCGCCCGGAGTGGCCCTTCGGGTGGTATCAGCGCGCATGGACGCGTTTTCTCCAGGAGGACGACGAAGGAGCGCTGGCGGACTACCGGGAGTGCGCGGCGAGGCAGGCGGTGTTCTTCACCGTACAGCGGGAGATCCGATGCCTGCAGGAAGTCGCTGACGGGGACCTCCCCGCAGAGGTGTATCGCGCCTTCTGTGCGCTGCGCGAGCAGTCCACCTCCAAGCCGGATGCGGTTCTCCGCGCCACGAAGAAGATGCTCTCGGTCGCCCCGGCCTTTGCGCCCGCGCAACTCCTCTTCGCGGAGGCCCAACTCGCGTCGGGAGATCCGGAGAGCGGACGCGAGGCGACCGCCGCCACGCTGCGGATGGACCCGGACCCGGATACCGCTGCGGCCGCGCTCTTCATGGAGTGGAACCTCGCGCGCGGCCTGAAGGATGCACCCGCGCAGCAGGCCGCGGCCGATCGCCTCGCGTCCGCTTATCCCCGCCACCCGCAGACCGCGCTCATCGAGGCCGCCCGAAAGACGCCGGGAGAGGACATCCTGTTTCGGTGGACCTATGGCCTGGATGGCTCGCTCCGGATCGACTCCGGGAAGCCGACCGGGCACGCGCAGTAGCCCGCATCGCGCACGATGTTGTATGTATATATGCGCATTTCCGCATCTCTCTACTTCCCGACGCAGACATGACCGGTCTTCGAGGTTCCTCCCCTCTTTCCGGCCGGACCGTGCGGAATCCGCCGTCCGCCCCTTGACGAAAGGGGGGGGTGCGCGGGAGATTGGACAAAGTGGCGTCGACTCGCTCCCTGCTCCAACGCGGTCTCCGGAGGATTCGGCAGGCAGGAGTCCCGGCGTCGCCCGATCACACACGCAGCAGGCCAACGGCCCGGTCGGCGAGGAGATCCCCTCCGCCCGGTCGCGCCTTCGGCCGGCTCCACGGGAGGTCAGCAAAGTGTCACAGGCCACGTCTCCGACGACTTTTGTCCCCGGACTCGCAGGGGTCATCGCCGCCCAGTCCCATGTGGGGTTCGTGGACGGCGAGAACGGAATCCTGGAATACCGCGGAATCCGCATCGAGAATCTCGCGGAGCACAGCACCTTTGAAGAGACCTGCTTTCTTCTCCTCTACGGCAAGCTCCCCACCCGGACGGAACTGACGGAGTTCGAAGACTCGCTGTGCTCTTATAGAACCGTGGCTCCGCAGCTTCTCGAAATGATCCGCGCCTTCCCCCGCGACATGCACCCCATGTGCGCGCTCCAGACTGCGGTCGCCGCGATGGGCCTCTATCACCCACGCACCGGAGCGGTGGATGCGGCCCAACGCGACATTTCCGCGCGACGCATCATTGCCCAGGCGCCGACGCTTCTGGCCGCCATCGCGCGCAGAATGAAGGGGCTCGGGGCCGTTGCCCCGCGCGAGGACCTGAGCCACGCCGCCAACTTCCTCTACATGCTGAACGCGGAAGAACCGGCGGAGGTTGCCGCGCACGCGCTGGATGTCGCGCTCATCCTTCACGCGGAACACACGCAGAACGCATCCACCTTCACCTGCCGGGTGGTCAGTTCCTCGCTGGCAGATCCGTACGCGGCGGTCTCTGCCGGGCTCGGCTCGTTGGGTGGGCCGCTTCACGGCGGAGCCAACGAGCGCGTTCTCGATATGCTGGACGAGATCGGAGAACCCGAGAACGCGCGCGCATGGCTGGAGGACGCCATCGCCACGAAGAAGAAGATCATGGGGCTCGGACACCGTGTCTACAAGGTGAAGGACCCCCGCGCATACTCGCTGCAGAAACTCGCGACGCGCGTCTTTGAGGAACTTGGCTCCACGAAGCTCTACGACATCGCATCCGAGGTCGAAGCCGCGGCCGCCGAGAAGCTGGGACCCAAGGGAATCTATCCGAATGTGGATTTCTTCTCCGGCACCGTCTATCTGAAGATGGGGTTCGAGACGGTCCTGTTCACGCCGATTTTCGGGGTTGCCCGGGTCGCGGGATATCTGGCGCACTACTGTGAGCAGATGCAGGACAATCGCATCTTCCGCCCGCGCCAGGACTTCCTGGGTGAGCACGATGTCGCGTATACTCCGATGGCCGACCGCTAGCGCGCGGCGGACCCAAAGCGTCCGGTCCGGGGAGACTGCCGTCTCCCCGGGCTTCTCCATCACGCCTCTCCCCGTCCCCCGAGGAAACCGTGCCGGTTCAGGAAGTGCTCAAACGCGACGGCCGTTCCGTTCCCTTCGATGCGGAGCGCGTCACGCTCGCCATCTACAAGGCTGCCGCGGCGCAGGGCGGGCATGATCGTGCCCTCTCGGAGAGTCTGTCCGCGAAGGTGGTCGCACTGCTGGGGAAGGCCTATCCGGCGGATCAGCCTCCGACCGTGGAGGAGATTCAGGATGTCGTGGAGAGGGTACTGATCCACAGCGGGCACGCCCGAACCGCCAAGGCGTACATTCTCTACAGGCATGACCGCGAGCGCGTCCGGAGATGGAGTGAGTCTTCCCGGATCGAACCCATTCCGTACCGGACGATGTGGGAGCAACTCGACTGGAATGTGGAGCGAGGCTGCCACACGGTCGCGGGCCTGAATGAGATCGTCCGTAATGGAAAGCTCCCCGCGCTGATTCAGGAATCTGAAGCGCGCTACGAGTCCATCCTCGACGGCGCGGCGCGGGCCGTGGTTTCGCGCAGGGAGAACCTGCGGTTTGTGATCGTCGCGGGACCGAGTTCATCCGGCAAGACAACCACCATGCACAAGTTGTCCGAGAGGCTGGAAGCGGAGGGACTCCATGTCATTCCAATGTCGCTCGACAACTACTTCTTCAATCTCGAATGCCACCCTCAGGACGAGTTCGGAGACCATGACTTCGAAACGCCTGAAGCCATGGACTTGGCGCTCATCAATGAACACCTTGCCAGCCTGGATCAGGGGCGCGGCATCGACATGCCGAACTATGACTTCAAGACCGGCCTTCGCCTTCCGGAAACCACGCGTTTCAACCCCGGGCCGGACACGGTCATTCTGCTCGACACTCTTCACGGCCTGTATGGCGGACTCACTGCGTCTGTCCCGGATGAACACAAGTTCCGCCTCTATATCGAGACGATCAGCCAGCTCAAAGGCGAGGACGGCCGGTATGTTCGCTGGACCGACATCCGCCTCCTCCGGCGCATGCTCCGCGACTCCCGCCATCGGGGCTACTCCACGGAAGAGACTATTCTGCACTGGCACTTCGTTCGCCGAAGTGAACTGAAGCACATCATCCCGCACCAGGGTTCCGTGGACTATGTGGTCAACGGGTCGCTGCCGTATGAACTTCTCTATCTCAAGAAGTACCTCTTCGATCAGTTCCCGCCGTTCCTGGAGAAGTGGCGAGGCGACGATGCCCGAACCGACGCCGTGATCCGGGCAGAGAGAACTCATGCGCTGCTCGACTCGCTGGAAAATGTCGACGACGAGTCCATCGTTCCCGACTCGTCCATCCTCCGCGAGTTCATCGGGGGCAGCCGGTACAGCGTCCATTGACTCCGCAGGCGCCCGCGCAAACGGTGGTTCGCGCAACCGAGTGGTTGCTCACCGACCCGGGTCGGCTGGATCGCACGGTGACGGCTCTCCCGCCACCCGCGCCCGGAGAAGTACTGGTCGCCTCTCGCCTGGGCGCCATCAGTCCGGGTTCGGAGCGCGCCGCACTGCACGGCTCCTCCGGCGCAGGCCGATACCCAAGGCAACCGGGCTCCCTCAATGTCGTGGTGATCATGGAGGCGCAAGACGGAACGCTCGTCGGTGAGCGGGGAATCGCCACGCTCGGGCATCGGGACTTTTCGCTTCTGCCGTACCATCGCTTCCTGCGCATCCCCCCGGGCGTCCCGGACGAAGTCGCGCTGCTCGGCGTGCTCGCCGCGGATGCGCGCCATGCCGTCGACACGGCGGACCCCCGACCGGGCGAAGAGTGCCTCGTGCTCGGTGGTGGAATCCTCGGCGCGCTGACCGCATGGGAGGCCGTACTGCATACCCGTGGCCCGGTGCGCATTGTGGAGCGCCGCGCCGACCGCCGCGCACTCCTTGCCGGGATCCGGTGGCCCGGCGAGGTCGCCGTGGTCGAAGACACGGGCCGCGGAGAGGTCCAGTCCGCGTTCGACTGCGCAGGGTCGGCATCCGGCTTTCGATCGCTTCAAGGTGCCGTGCAAAGTGGGGGATCGATCGTCATCGCGGCGGACCGATCGCATGAAGAGTATGTGTTGAGCCGCGACTTTTTCGCGAAGGGGTTGTTTCTGGGCAAGTCGGGTTCGCATCCGCAGTTGGGCGCATTTCTCGCGGAGTACTTCGCCAGAGGTGCCGACCTCGGCGGACTGCCGGAGGCCGCTTTCGCGGACGACTGCCCCTTCAGCGAGTTTCCGCACTCCTACCTGACCGCACTCCTCGGCCCGCCGGGCGCAGGCCTTCTGCAGCGTGTGGTCTACCCGCCGCCGAGACGGATCGGCTAGTCACGAACTCTCCGCCTCCCGGCGAATGGCGCGGATCATCTCGTCCAGTTTGTGCAGAAACGAAGAGCGGTCGCGCTTCTGAAACGGCGGCGGACCCTCCGAAGCGATCCCCATCTCACGCAGTTGGGACAAGAGTTCACGGCTGGCGAGCGCTTCACCGATGGAGTCGGTGGTGAACGGCCGCCCCTTCGGTCCGACAACACGCGCCCCCTTCTCCAGGCAGCGCGCCGCCAGTGGAATGTCCGCCGTCACGACAATGTCCCGGTTCCCCGCGTGCTCCGCGATCCAGTCATCTGCGGCGTCAAGTTCATTGCCGACCACCACGAGGTCCACGCCCGGGTCGTGTGGAATGCGCATCCACGAGTTCGCGACGACGGTGACCGGCGTCTCCAGCCTGCGCGCCACGCGGTAGATTTCGTCCTTCACCGGGCAGGCGTCCGCATCCACCAGGATTCGCACCACTCAGACCTCGTTTCTTCGCTGCGCCAGCCAGGCCGCGGCCACCAACTCGGGATTCGGCGGGACCGCGTCCTTCAACACGCCGCGCCCCACAAGCCCCGCAACCAGTTCCGCGAGTTCCCCACCCCATGCGGCCGGATCCTCGCGCCACTGGGGCGGCAGCCCGGCCGGGAGATCCGCGGGCGCCCCTTCCCACGCAATGCAACCGCCATCCAGAACCAGAATGCGCGAACACTCGTCCGCAAGGAAGGAGAGATCGTGCGAGATGATGCCGACCGCGCGGTCATCCGCAGTCAGCCGCGCAATGACCTCGCGCAGGGAGCGAACGCCTTCCGCGTCCAGGCCGACCGTCGGTTCGTCGAAGAGAACCACCGGCGGATCGCAGACCAACACCCCGGCGATGGCTGCCCGGCGCGCCTCGCCGCCGGAAAGGGTATGCGGCGCCCGCGCTCCGTACCGATCGGGGTCCAGCCCCACCGCCACCAGCGCAGTACGCGCAAGGTCCACCGCCCGCGGTTCCGCGACTCCGGCATTCCTCGCGCCGAAAGCCACATCCTCCAGCACCGTCTCCCCGAAGAACGCGCGCTCGGGATCCTGGAATACAAGGCCCACGCCGCAGGCCTCCCCCGGGCGCATCACCTCTCCCGAGTCCGGCTCCAGGAGCCCCGCCAGAATCAGCGCCAGCGTCGTCTTCCCGGCTCCCGAGCAACCCACCAGCCCCACCGACTCCCCACCACACATCTCCAGATCCACTCCGCGAAGAACCTCCCTCGCTCCGGGGAGCGCGCGGTCAGCGACCCACCGAACCCCCACGGCCTTCAATACCGTCACGCCACACCCATTCCTTCCAGCACTTCCGCCACCTCGGTCCACCGGGAATCCAGAAGCCTCCCCGGAACTTCCCCTGTGGCACCCAGCCGCCGTCTCAGACGATGAAGGGGCGACCAGAGAATGCCGAAACGCTCCGCGTCCGGTTCGTCCAGAATCCCCCGTGAGGGTCCATCCCGGAGAATCACCCCCTCGCCGATCCCCACAATACGGTCCGCCTCCAGAAGTTCTTCCGAGCGGTGCGTCACATGAACCACCGTCACGCCCGTTTCCTCTCGCGCCCGGGCAATCGCCGCCCGGAAGTCTCGCCGCCCGGCGGGGTCCAGCCGGGCCGTCGGTTCGTCCAGAAGGAGGAGATCCGGCATCGTCACCAGAACCGACGCCAGCGCTAATCGCTGCTTCTCGCCCTCGCTCAGGAGATGCGGGGCCGCCTTCCTGCGCTCACCCAGTCCGGCCCAGTGCGCATATTCCGCGACCCGGGACGCCATCTCCTCCGGCGGGACCCCGCGATTCTCCAGCGCAAAGGCCAGATCCTGCTCCACCGTGCTTCCGACGATCTGATCATCCGGCGACTGGAAAACGATCCCGATGGAATCTCGAACTGCGGGCGGGGGGGAGGTGTACAGATTCGCCCTGGCGCATATCACGGCTCCGGCGGCCGGGGGGCGCAGTCCCGCCATCGTCTGAAGAAGCAACGACTTGCCCGTTCCATTCGGCCCGACAAGACCTACATATTCGCCACCGGCAATATGTAGGTCCACGCCGTCCAGCACGACGCGCCCCGACTGAGCGTGTGCACCCCCTCCAACGCCTTCCCGCCCCGCTTCGACCCGGAGCGACGACAGCGTGATCACCCATTCGCTCCGGCGGGGGGGGTCCATTCGGTTTCCTGAATGAGGTTTTCCACCTCCCGGAAGACCTCCAGAAGCGGCATTCCCGTCTGGTCGGAAATGGCACGGCACGACTCATACTCCGGCGTCACTCGAAGCTCACCGCCCGGAAGGCTTCCCAGCTTGATGCGGATGGGTCCCCATGGCGAAGACAGCTCCCGGGACTCCCGGACGAGCTTCCAGCGCGGGAGGACGCTGCGGCGGATTCCGAAGGTGGAGGTTTCGCGAAAAATGCGACGCGCAAGGTCCTCCGCCTTTTCCGGTGGGCAGGCCACCGTGAGAAGGTGCCCGGGACGGCCCTTCTTCATGAGAACGGGGGTCAGGTACGCGTCCAGAGCACCGTGCGCAAGCAGGTTCTCCAGCACGGAAGGGAGTGCCTCGGGCGACATGTCGTCCAGATTGGTGGAGAGGAGAACGACCGTGTCCTCCTCCAGCGTGGCATCGGGGGAGGGAAGCGAGTCCACCGCACCCCGGGTACCGAGCGTCACGCGAAGGACATTCGGGTGACCCTCGATCTCCCGGGTGCCGCAGCCCGTTCCCACCGCATCCGGCAGAAACACCCCCGGCTCTGCGGGCCGGCCCAGCGTGGTCAGAATGGCCGCGCCGGTGGGGGTCAGGATCTCGCCGCGAATCCCTGTCCGAAGGATGGGGATCCCGCGTGTCAGTTCCGCCACCGCGGGAACGGGGACCGCAAGCGTGCCGTGTTCGCATTCGGTGGCGCCCGTGCCCACGCCCAGCGGCGAATGGGTGACTTCGCGCACGCCGAGGAAGTGCAGCGCCAGCGCCACCCCCGCGATATCTACGATCGCGTCCACCGCGCCAACTTCGTGAAAGTGCACTTGTGTCGCCGAGATCCCGTGAACGCACCCCTCCGCGGTGGCAAGCCGACGGAACACCTCGGCAGCCGCTTCTTCCGCTTCGCCGGGAAGATCCCCCGCACGCAGAATGCGAATGATGTCGTCCAGGTGCCGCCGGGGCGGGTCGGGTGGGGTGGCCACGGAAACCCGCAACCCGCGAATCCCCCCGCGGCGATCCTCGGCCACCGCCAGTTCCACGCCGTCTACGGGAAGCGTGGCCAGTGCGGCGCGGATCTTGTCCAGCGGGGCGCCCGCATCCAGAAGTGCCGCCAGGATCATGTCGCCCGCGGCCCCGGTGGACGCGTCGAAGTGGGCGACGCGCCCGGCGGCCGGAGGCCCGCTCCCGGTCACTTCGCCCGCTCCTTCGCAAGCCGCCGACACACGAGTGACGCCGCGTAGCCGCCGCCGAAGCCGTTGTCGATGTTCACAACGGTGACGCCCGCCGCGCAACTGTTCAGCATGGCCAGAAGTGCCGCCACCCCGCCGAAACTGGCTCCGTAGCCGGTAGAGGTGGGGACGGCAATCACCGGCACATCCGAGAGTCCACCCACCACGCTTGCAAGCGCTCCCTCCATTCCGGCGACCACGACAATGGCATCCGCGCCCCGAAGGCGCTCCCCCTGACCCAGCAGGCGGTGGATTCCCGCCACGCCGACATCCTGCAGGCGATCCACTTCGTTTCCGAATGCCGCAGCGGTCACCACCGCCTCTTCCGCCACGGGCAAGTCCGCCGTTCCCGCCGATACCACAACAATCCGCCCGGGTGCTTTCGGATTCGGCGCACCGCCCCACAGCAGGGTCCGCGCGGTGTCGTTCCAGTCTCCACCGGCGTGCGCATCCAGCAGTGCGCGCGCGACCTCTTCCGACGCCCGGGTCACCAGCGCGCCCGACTCCCGCCCAAGCAGGCTCCCGACGATCCCCACCACTTGCGCGGTCGTCTTCCCTTCGGCCAGCACGACCTCCGGAAAGCCGCGCCGCAACACACGGTGGTGGTCCACGGTGGCGTAGCCCAGATCCTCGAACGCGAGGTTTCGGATGCGGTCCACGCCTTCCTCGACGGGGACTTCGCCCGACTTTACCGATGCCAGAAGTGCGCGAAGCGTCTCATTCATGCCGGGAATCTACCACGCCGAGCCGTGCGCCGGTACTGCGCCGCCAGGCGGAATCATGCGCCCGCGCGGCGTCTGCCGACCAGCACCCATGCGCGCGCCTCCTCGAATCGCCCCCGATCGAAGATGCTCGCCTCCAGCCGCACAATCTCGAAGTGCGGCTCTACTGCCAGAGTGATCTGGGCTGCGCTTCGGCGGGGCGGCCCCGCATCGGTGGGCGGGCTGTCTGTGGAGCCGATCAGGCTGAGCCAGGTTCCCCCGGGCACCAGAGCTTCCGACACGCGCGACGCATACTGCTCACGGATCTCCGGCTCGTCAAAGCTGTGAAAGCAACCGCGATCGTACACCATCCCGAACGGGCCGCCCGGGACGGGTTCGGACAGGAAGTCGACCACCTCAAACCGGCATTCGGCGGACGCGTGCGATGCCCTCTCCCGAGCGCGATCGATCGCCGTGCGTGAGAGATCCACCCCGCACACATCAAACCCGAGTCGGCGAAGGAAGAGCGCATTCGTGCCCGTTCCACACCCGACATCCAGAACGCGACACGGCGTCACCGCCTCGTCCCGCACAAAAGCCACAAGATGACCATCCGGCTCGCCCGTGTCCCACGGCAGGTCGTTGTCGACATACCGCTTCTCCCAGCGTTCCGTGTCCGCGCCGAGGCTGTCGCCGTTGCTCATTCGTCCTCCCGGGGTCAAAGGGGCGATTCACGCAGGGCGACCCTACCACACACACCATGCAGTTCGGGCGGGTCGTAACGCGCAGTCGCGAGGGTCTGCCGAGTGGGACCGTTGGCCCGTCCAAGCTCGCCAACCGAAGGTCAGGGGGGGGTCGTAACGCGCAGTCGCGAGGGTCTGCCGAGTGGGACCGTTGCCCCGTCGAGGATCGATTTCGTCCCAGCGACGCAGCCAGCCCCCTCCCGTCCAAGCTCGCGAACCGAAGGTCAGGGGGGGGTCGTAACGCGCAGTCGCGAGGGTCTGCCGAGTGGGACCGTTGCCCCGTCCAAGCTCGCCAACCGAAGGTTGGGGGGGGGCGGGGCGCTCGTCGCGCGGGTTTGTCGGGTGGGGACTGGCAAGGAGTCGGGGCGGGAGCGACCGGAGGCGGGGCCGTTGCCCCGTCGAGGATCGATTTCGCCCCAGCGACGCGGCCAGACCCCTCCCGGCGAAGCCGCAGCAGAGCGCCCCCGCCCCCCCCCAACCTAGAATAACTGGTCCAGAATCTCCGGGTCTTCCTCTTCCCATGCCAGCAGGTTGTGGCAGGTGTCGCAGTCCTGGCTGATGCTCTTTCCGTCGGCGGTGAGGTGCTCTTCGTCGTGGCAGCGGAAGCAGCCGCCGTCGTTGGCGTGCCCGATGTGGTTGGGATAGGTACCCCAGTCCAGCCCCATCTTCGGGAAGACGTTCTTCCTGTAAATCCCGACGATCTCGGTTTTCGCGGCGCGAAGTTCTGCGGCGTCCACCCACTCGGGGTGATGCTCCGCATAAAAGGCGTCGAGCGCGGCCGGGATTTCGGCCGCCGCCGCATCTCGCGTTTCGTACCCCGCCTCCAGCGCCCGCATCCCCTCGCGCTTGATATACGGGAGTCCGCGGGATATCGCGCCGGAGGAAATCGCCTTGTCCAGCGCATCCGCCGAGAGCTCAAAAGTGTGCGTCGGACGGTTGTGGCAGTCCATGCAGTCCATGCGCCGCACTTCGAAGCCTTCCGGAAAACCCTCCGGGGGGTCAAAGCCTTCCCGGAAGTATTCGCGGACTATGCCGTCGGGATTCTCGGACCGGACCCAGTGAACGGTTTCATGGGATTCATCCGCCACATAGTGAATCCGGTTCTCCAGGTTCATGTGCCAGTGGATTCCCTCCGCAAACCCGCTCTCCACGCTGCCGCCGCCGACCTTCAGGATGAGGACATTGGTGGATTCCGTGTTCTCCCGATCCTCTTCGTAGTGGTTCTTCACAAGCACCTTGTCGCCGTGGAACTTCTCCGGCCAGTGGCATTGTTCACAGGTTTCGCGTGCGGGGCGCAGATTGTGAATGGGCGTCGGGATGGGGCGTGAAAAATCACCCGTGGCGACGGCAAGCACCTGTCGCAGTCCCGAGATTTTGGACTTCACGAACCAGTTTGCACCCGGCCCGATGTGACAGTCCACGCACGCCACACGCGCATGCGGAGAGTTCGAATAAGCGATGTACTCCGGGTCCATCACTGCGTGGCAAACTCGCCCGCAGAAGGTGACCGACTCCATGAACTCCACACCCCGGAAGGAAAGCGTGGCCGCCAGCGTGAAGACCATTGTGATCCCCACCGCCAGAACCAGAAACCGCTGCCTGTGCTCCGGCAGGTTCAGATCCCACTGCGGGAAGGGGTGAAGCGGCCCCCGGTCGCCGGGACCGGAGCGGCGACGCACGCGCCAGCGCCCCACAAGAACAAGGACCACGCCCGCCACGAAGAAGAGCGGGAGCGCCAGAAAAGTGACAATGCCGAGATAGGGTGAGGTGTGAAACCCGAGGAGGTCCAGGCTCAGAAGAATGACCAGGAGGAGCCCACTCAGGTACATCACCAGGAGGCCGAGCAGCCCCAACGGGTGATTCGCATTCCTCAGGGAGAATATCCCGAACCGGCCAGCAAGCAAGCGCATGGGGTCAATCTACTGCAAGAACCGGGTGCCGGGTAAGCTAAAGTGGACTAACCCCTCTGGTTTTCCCCCCGCCGATCCCTGGACCCGCGCGAGCCGCGATCTCGTCTTTCGCGCCCCCCGCGCCCCCCACGCGCCCCACGGTTCCCGCGCCCTCCACGCGCCCCACGGCGTCCCCGGCTTCGTCCGCTTGAGTGCCGCCCTTCTCCCTGGGGCAAAGGGCGTATGCGCGGGGCATCCGGGCGCACGCGAATGAGTGCCGACAGCGCCCCGAGGCTGGCGGCCACAATCAGCGCAACCGGAAGCCAGGTCGTCGGTTGCGTGAGTGCAGGATAGGGCTTCAGCGCGCCCGCAACGGCCGCCAGAATGGGCAGGCTGACGAACGCGAGAATCCCCGCGCGCGCGACAGGAGTCCCGCCGGTTTCCCACAGCGCCCGCGACCCCCGCCCGAGCACCAGCATGGCGCCCGGCAGAACAGTGAGGCTGGCGGCCAGTGCGCGTGTTCCCGAGCCCCCTTTCGGGATTCCCGGAAGGAACGCGATGCACATGAGAAGCCACACCAGCACGAAGACATATTCCTGACGGCGAATCCGTCCGGGAGCAAGGCCTCGCAGAAGCAGCCAGCCCAGCCCCAGAATGAAGAGTGGCGGGACGCAGAACGGAATGCCCGTTGTCGGAGGCTCCGACGCGCCAAGTGCCGCCACATAGAGGATCATGAACGCCCAGGGAAGCAATCCACCATCCGCCCACGACTGGCCGCGCAGCCGCTCCACCAGTCGGATCGCGACCACGACCGCCAGTCCCATCACCACCAGCCCGTCCGTGGTCGTGCCCGGCGAGAGGACGCTCCGGTACACGGTCTGCAGTAGATCCCAACCCATCGCATAGCCTTCCGGCATCACCGGAACAGGGCGGAATGAACCGCCTTCGCCCAGAGCGACCGTCGCCCCCCATGCCGCGAGAACCGTCACCGCATACAGCGACACCGTACCGAGAACCGCCGGGACGATGGTGTGCCTGCGGCCTTCCATGGGGTGCATCGAGAAGCTGCTGCGGCGCAACCCGAGGAAGAGCCACACGGTGAGTGTCGCAAGGAATGTCGCGAAGGTGGCGGGGGAGACCGTCGCGGCCACCCCGAAGAAGAGACCCGCGAACGCAATCCGCCCGATGCTCCGCCATGTGTAGGGCACCTCCCGGTGGCGGGCGGCCTCTCGAATCATCCACGCGGCTCCGATCAGGACGAGCACTTCCCCGATCATGAGCCTGGGTGCCGTCTGTGCGGCCTCCATCCAGGGCGCGGACACCGCAAGAAGCCCGGCCGCAAAGATGGCCGGTGCCGCGCCGCAGATCTGCCTCGCTATCGCGAAAAACACGAACAGTCCCATCAGGGACGCAAGGCCGGCTCCCCCAGTCAGCGACATCGGGTCTCGAACAAGCTCCCGGCCCATGGGAAGCCAGACCAGCGTCAGCCCCGCGAGCGCTGCCGGAACCCAGGGAAACCGAGTTGGCCCGCTGTTCAGTTCGCGGAGCATGCGGTTGGTTGGATCCTCCACTGGAACCGGTGCGTGGCTCCGGGTGCCTTGCCCCCCGGGGTTCCGCCTGCGCCCGCGTCCACCCCGACGCCCGCGCGGACGGCCCGGACGGCCTCTCTCTGCGGATGATCCCTCGCTCACGACATCTCCTCTCGTGTGACTTCCAGCCTCTTCATGGCCGCTTCCATTACCGGACGAATCCGTTCCCAGACCGCTTCCTCGCCGCCATGGGTGGGCACGACATGGAACCGCTCCGGGTACCGTCCGGCAATCGCCAGATAGGTCCGGCGCACCTGCTCGTGAAACTCCAGCGCCTCTCGCTCGATCCGGTCGGGCTCTTCCGCACCCGATCGCCCCTTCATGCGGGCCAGTCCCGTCTCCGGCGCGACATCAAAGTAGAACGACACATCCGGGGACAACCCACCCGTCGCCCAGGCGTTCATCTCCTCCACGATCGCCTCGCCGAGGCCTCGTCCGCCCCCCTGATACGCGGTGGAGGAATCCGCAAAGCGATCGCACACCACATCCGTCCCGGCCTCCATCGCGGGCCGGACCCGTTCTTCCACAAGCTGGGATCGGGACGCGAGATACAGCGCAAACTCCGCCCTGGGCGACAGCGAAGACACGCGATGCAGGAGGATATCGCGGATCATCTCCCCGGCTTCGGTGCCGCCGGGTTCGCGCGTTTCCAGAACCTCCCGCCCGCGCGCGCGGAGGAACTTCACGATTCGCACTCTCTGGGTGGTCTTCCCCGACCCCTCACCTCCCTCCAGGGAGATGAACACGGCTCTTCGGCTTCCCATTCCCTCTCCCCTCCATCCACACAACCGAGCCGCTCAGGCTGGCGGCAGCGCTCCCGCCTCGCGGGCCTCCATGGGAGGCTGTTCGCCGGGGTCCTCTTCTTCGGCCCGGGAATGCCCCCCGCTTCCGCGAAGGGACATCCGCACGCCCAGAATCCGCTGAAGCGTCGTCCCGTGCGTCAATCCCGCCATGATCCACAGGACGGTCCGCAGTCCGGCCTCGCCGGCCAGCGAGCCCAGCACCAGAAGCAGAACGCGCTCCGGGCGCTGCAGAAGCCCACCGGATACCGATTCGCCCAGCCCCTCCGCTCGTGCCCGGGAGTAGCTCACCATGAGGCTGCCCGTGATGGTCAGAAATGCGGCCAACTGCGTCCAGGGTGACTCCGTGAAGCGCACGAGAATGCCCAGAAACACGACGATTTCCGCGTATCGGTCGATGTTGGAATCCAGAAACGCCCCGAACTTCGTGATGCGATGCCCTTCCCGGGCAACCGCGCCGTCCAGCACATCGAAGAGCCCCGCGAGCATCAGCACTGCGCCAGCCCACACCAGTGATCCGTCCGCGTAGATCCATGCGGCCCAGCACGACACCAGAAGGCCGACCATCGTCAGCGCGTTCGGGTGAATGCCGGATCGGATGAAGGCGTTCGTCAACGGCCGGATGATGGCCAGTGCGCGCGGCTTGAGGTTTTTCGCGAACAACGCATCCTCGCGGAAAGGGGCGATACAACCCGGTCCAGAGTGGACTTTCCGCCCTCCGGGGTCAAGCGGAAGGGTCTTTTCCTGCCTCCCGAGCGAGACGGGTGAGCTTCCCGCGAGGAAGACCCGTCGCCCGCGCCAGCACGCGAGCCGCGCGATCCGGGGAGAGTCCGGCCTCCACCAGCAGCCCCAGAGCCTCCTCCGGGGGCAGACGAACCTCTGTCGCGGGCGGCGTGTCGCTCCCCTCCACCACGATCACGATCTCCCCCTTCACGCCGAATGCGAAGCGCTCCGCCAGTTCCGCCAGCGTTCCGGTGGCGATCTCCTCGTGGAGTTTCGTCGCCTCACGCACTACGGTGCCCCGTCGATCCGGACCAAGTACATCGCGAAGGTCGACGAGCGACGCGGGCAGTCGGTGCGGCGCTTCGTAGAGGACGACCGTCCGTGCCTCCGCGGCAAGTTCCGCATATCGTTTGCGTCGCGCGGCGCCACGCGACGGCGGAAACCCCTCGAAGACGAAGCGCCCGCCCGAATGCTCGCCCGAGACCGACAGTGCAAGCGCCACCGCCGACGGGCCGGGGACGGGTTCCACGCGAATGCCCTCCGCGTGCGCTCGCGCCACCAGATGCCCGCCGGGATCGGAGACGCCGGGGGTGCCGCCGTCCGTCACGAGTGCGACGGTCGCACCTTCGCGCAGGCGCCGGAGAACCGCTCCGGCCTTCGCCTTCTCCTGCGGAGCGAAGTACGACAGGAGCGGACGCTTCGCCAGCCCGAGTCGCGCCAGAAGGGCACCGGTGCGGCGCGTGTCTTCGGCCGCGATCGCATCCGCGGTGGCCAGCGCGTCGCGGGCACGCGGCGAGAGATCCGCCAGATTCCCGAGCGGCGTCGCCACAATCCGGAGAAGTCCGGGCGAAGTCACTCCTTGTCCGGGGAGGCCGCGGGGGGCGAGTTGGGCGCGACCTGTTCGACCCGCGCGATGCGCGGCAACCGCCCCTTGTAGCGATAGCGTCGAATCCGCTCCGTGGTGGCCCGGAGAAACTCCGCGTTCGTCCCGCGCGCAATCATCTCCTCCGGAGGGATCTTCCGCTCCACCAGGTCGTACAGCAGCCGGTCGTATTCCTCGTACGACCCACCGAGTTCGTCCTCATCCTCCTGCCCTTCCCACAGATCCGCGCTCGGCGCCTTGGTCCGTATGCGCTCCGGAATGCCCAGGTGCTCCGCCAGCGCGCGCACCTGCGTCTTGTACAGGTTGCCCAGCGGATTCACCGCCGACGCCAGGTCCCCGAAGAGCGTCCCGTAACCGAGGAGAATCTCCGTCTTGTTGCTGGTGCCGAGCACAAGCCCGCCCACCTCCGCGGAGACATCGTAGAGCACGATCATCCGGCACCGCGCGAAGACATTTCCCCGGCGAACGCGGTCCGCGTCCGGCGCGGTGGCAAGGAAGGCATCGGCCATCGGGCCGATTCCCACGATACGCGACTGAACTCCGGTGGACTCCGCCACGAGCAGAGCATCCGACAGGCTGGCGGGGCTGGAGGAGGCCGCGGGCATCAGGACTGCGTGAACATTCTCCGGGCCGAAGGCGTGCGCCGCCAGCGTGCAGACGACCGCCGAATCAATGCCGCCGGAGAGCCCGATCACCGCTGTGTCAAAACCGGCTGATTCGTACTCTTCACGCAGGAAGTCCACAAGAACCCGCGCCAGTTCCCCGGAATCCATGCGACCGTCGAACGATGGCGTCATGGCGCCTTCTCCCCGGATGAGCAGCCCACGAGAACCGCGTCGATACGGTCCGCATTGTGCCGCGACGGAAGGAAGTTGACCAGCAGGTCCTGCCCGGGACCGCCGGGGGCCGCGTCCTCCACTTCCTCCACAAACGGCAGCGCGGCGACTGCCTCCGGCGTTGCGCCGGGGATGCGGAGGGTCGGCGGGGGGTTCCCCCTTCCGTAGGGAGCCGCGCATCGCACATCCTCTGCGAAGGCGGGGGAGAGGTCGGCGAGCGCGACGGTCGCTTCCGCGCACGGTTTCTGTCGAGGCGGAGCCGGACCGGAGAGTTCGTCCGCGAGCCTCCGGTGGATTTCGTCGGCGTTCGCGGGGTCCGCCGAAAACCCCGCCGCCACCTGGTGCCCCCCCCAGCTCGCGAGGAGTGTGCGCATCCCGGAGAGCGCATCCACCAGCCGTGAACCTTCAGGCCCGCGCAACTCCCCGTGGAGGGAACCGTCCACCACAAACAGCGCGGCCGACGCACGACCCGTTCGCTCCGAGAGCCGACCGGCGGCCTTCCCCAGCATCCGCCGGGTGAACCCCTCCACCCGCGCGACCGCCGGAGCCCCGTCGTCGATTCCCAACTCGCGCGCAAGCCGGTCGGCTTCCTCGGACGCGCGGTGCATTTCCTGATCGGACTCCGCCAGCGCCGTGAGCAGCGCATTCACATTCGCCTTCGTCTTCGCGCGTCCGAGCAGCGCGTCCAGTCCCCGCGAACACCCGTCCACCGACGGCACGCAGGCGAAGAGCACCGCGAGTCGTCGCGCCTGCGATTCGCGCGGAGCAATCCCGCATCCAAGCGATTCGCGCGCCATGCCGATGGCCGCACGGTCTCCCCTCGCGACGGCGTCCATCCCGCACGCCACGCCGATGCGGTTCGTGCGACCGAGATCCCCGAAGTCGCCGATCGTGCCCAGCGCAAGAAGATCCAGAAGCCGCGCGAAGCAATCGCCGCGCCCCGCACGCTCCAGGAGTTCCCGCGCGAGCAGCGCCGCAACGCCCGCGCCCGTCAGGTCTCCGTACCGCCGCGCCGTTTCCGGATCCGCCTTCGGATTCAGCAGCCGGTCCGGCGGCGGTCGGTCAGCCGCAATCTCGTGGTGATCCGTCACGAGCACATCCATCCCGAGCGTCGCGGCCAGTTCCGCCTCTTCGCGATTCGCGGAGCAGCCGTCGGTCGTCACGAGAAGCGTCACACCTCGGCCCGCAAGACGCCGGACGAGATCCGGGTACAACCCGTGCCCTTCCAGATTCCGGTCGGGAATGTACGCATCCGGTTCCGCGCCGAGTGCCTCCAGCGTCTCGATGACGATGGCCGCCGAGGTGATCCCGTCCGCGTCGTCGTGCCCGAATACGCCCACCCGCTCTCCATCCGCAAGTGCGGCTTCCACGCGGTCCGCGGCCTCCGCCATGCCGGGGAGCACGGACGGTTCCGGGAAGTTCTCCTCGCGCGCGGCAAGGAAGCGATCCGCCGCCGCTTCCGATCCAAGTCTCCCGGCGTACGCACGGCGGATCATACGGCCAGCACCTCCGCCACGCACGCTGCCGCATGCCGCACATTTTCGCGGGTGACATCGAAGTGCGTGACCGCACGCACGCGCGTCCCCCCGATCGGGATGACCAGTACGCCGCGTGCCGCCAGATCCTCCGCGAAGGCCGACGGGTCCAACCCGGAGCGCGCGATGTCGAAGATGGCAATGTTCGTCTCCACGGACTCCGGGTCGATCTCGACTCCCGCCACGCCCGCGATCGCCTCCGCGAAGCAGCGTGCGTTCGCGTGATCTTCGGCAAGCCGGGGGAGATGGTGTTCCAGCGCATAGAGCGCCGCCGCCGCGAGAAGTCCCGACTGCCGCATCCCGCCACCCATGCGCTTCCGCGCGATCCATGCGCGCTCGACAAACTCCGTCGGCCCCGCAAGGAGGGAACCCACCGGCGCGCCAAGCCCCTTCGACATGCAGACGCTCACCGTATCCGCGTGCGCGGCGATCTCGGCCGGTTCCGTCCCCTGTGCGACGGCCGCGTTCCAGATGCGCGCCCCGTCGAGGTGTAGCCCGAGGCCGGCGTCGCGGGCCAGCGCGTGAAGGGCGGCCAGTCGATCCAGCGGCCACACGGTGCCGCCCGCCGCATTGTGCGTATTCTCCAGCCAGAGGAGCGCGGTGCGCGGGTTGTGCGGGAACGGCGGGCGAATGCTCGCGCGGACCGCGTCGACGGAGAGAAGCCCGCAGTCCCCGTCCAACGGCAGAAGCGACGCGCCGGACAGCGCGGCTGCCGCCCCCGCCTCAAAGAGCAGCACATGGGAGTTGCGCTCAAGGATCACTTCATCGCCGGGGCGAACATGGCAGGCGATCGCCGCCTGATTCGCCATGGTCCCGCTGGGAAGAAAGAGGGCCGACTCCTTTCCGAGCATGGCGGCCACGACGCGCTCCAGTTTCTTCACGGTCGGGTCGTCGCCCAGAACATCGTCGCCGACTTCGGCCGCCGCGATGGCCTTTCGCATCAGGGCATCGGGGCGCGTCACCGTGTCCGAACGCAGGTCGACGGGTGCGGCACGGTCTTCCGTTCGATCCATGAGGCTCCTCCAGCAGAGCGAAGATACCGGATGCGGGGCGGCGAGGCCAGTTTGGGGAACGGTGGCCGAGCGGCAGCCCCTACCCGGCCGGTGCGCGCGGCGTGAGCAGCGCCCGTTCATCTCCGGACCGTCGCGTCACGCGCACTTCGTCGAAGTGCTCCAGAAGCGGCACCGCGTGCTTGCGCGAAATCCCGAGTGCGTCGCGGAAAGCGCCGACGGTGATCCCGCCGTCCCGCGCGGCGATCGTGCCCAGCGTGTCCTTCGCGTCGGCATAGGCGTCGCGGTGCACGAGAAGGTCCGGCGCCAGCTTTACAAGGTCTCCCCGGTCGAGAAGGGCCGCAAGGACTTCCTCCGCAAGACGAGCATCCGCGCCACCCGCGAGTGCCGCCGCTACGCTCGGAGGCGAACACCCGGACTGGCGGAAGAGCGTCTCCTGTCGGTCGCGCTCCCGGGCGGCCTGGCCCTCAAAGACCACATCGCCCCCGCCGGTGCGGATGAGTTCTCCGCGCAGTTCGACGGCACCCTCCGCTTCCAGTTCCGTGAGAAGTTCCGCCAGAAGCCCGGGTGCGGTCTCGCGACCGAGAGCCGTGCGCACTTCTTCGCGAGGGATGCCCCACCGGAGCGTGTGCTCTTCCAGAAAGCGCGTCGCCTGCGCGACCACCGCCCGCCGCGATGCCTCCCACACCCCCTCGCTCACCACGCGGCGGTTCGCACCGATCCGGAGTCGGCCTTCCGTGACCTCCTGCTCGACGAGTGTGGCGACTTCGTCGCGGGAGAGACCGGTGGCATCCGCAAGATCCTTCGTACGCATCCCGCGAAGCGCGCCCGCCTCCACCGCATCCGTAACAAGTGCCACCGGGCCACCGCCTTCGCGGTGCGCCACCGACTGCAGTTCGTCTTCGCGGAAGCGGCGGTGCTTTTTCGGGCGCGGGTCAATGACAACGCCGCCCGCCATCGCGCGCATGGGAGAGTACGATCGCAGCACGAATCGATCGCCGACCGCGGAGACGGCCGGAGTCTCCATGCGAAGCTGCGCGAGACAGTCCTCGCCGGGCAGCAGTTCGTCGCGATCGAGAAGAACGATTCGCGCCAGATCCTCCGACGCGCCCAGGTGGAATCGCACACGCTCGCGATTTCGAATGGGACGCGACCAGCCCGGAGCGACGCGGACGCGGACATCCAGCATGGGCGCGGACTGGAGTGACCCGGGGGTGACGACCTGCTCGCCTCGCCGGACCTCCTCCCGGGAAACGCCGTGCAGCGCAAGTGCGGTGCGCCGACCCGCTTCCGCGCACTCCGCATCCTTGCCGTGAACCTGTACGCGACGAACGCGGACCTCCCGCCCCGACGGCAGGATTTCGAGACGGTCGCCCACCTCGACGGACCCGGACCACGCCGTCCCCGTGACCACGGTCCCGTACCCCTCCATCGTGAAGACGCGATCCACCGGCAGGCGGAACGCGCCACAGGAGGAACGCTCCGGCACCCCGGTCGCCAGTTGCCCAAGCGTCTTCTTCAGCGCGTCGAGCCCGTCACCGGTGATGGAACTGACCTCCTGGACGGGTGCGCCTTCCAGCGAAGTGCCCTCCAGAAGTTCCTCCGCGTCGAGGCGGGAGATCTCGCGGGAGTCCTCGTCGGCAAGATCGCACTTGGTGAGCGCGACCACGCCGCGATCCACCCCGAGGAAGTCGATGATGTCCAGATGCTCGCGTGTCTGCGGCATGACGCCTTCGTCCGCCGCCACGACGAGCATCACAAGATCAATCCCCGCAGCACCCGCAAGCATGTTCTTCACGAAGCGTTCGTGCCCCGGAACATCCACAATCCCGAAGCGCACCCCGGCCGCCACGAGTTGCGCAAAGCCGAGTTCGATGGAGATGCCGCGCCGACGCTCTTCTTCGAGGCGGTCGGTGTCGACGCCGGTGAGCGCGCGCACCAACGCCGTCTTCCCGTGGTCAATGTGACCGGCGGTCCCGAGGATGACCGACCTCACCGGGTCAGCCTCGCCCGAGGAAAGGGACCAGGACGAACCACGCGACCACGAACGCGGACGATGCGGTGAATACCCACGCAAGTGCGCTCTCGGCGCGTGAGGGACGATAGGATGAAGCGGGCTTCAATCTCACGGCAACCTCCGGGGACGGAGAGTACCGGATGCGCGGCGCTGCGGCTAGGAGGGGAAGAGGTTCGCGCCGAAGTCCGGTGCTTCGGGGTGGGGCGACCGGGGGCGCAGCGGGCCGCGCCCCAGGTCAGCCGACTTTCAGAACGCCGTCACGGTGCCAGTCGCACAACCCGGAAGCCGACGCCCAGACTGACGGCCGTGGGGTCGCTGTTGCTCCGGTATGCGGACCGGGCGTAGCGGGACCGACCGCTCCAGAGTCCGCCACGAATCACGCGGTTCGCTCCGGTCTCCGGGCCGGTCGGATCCATGACCGTTCCGAAGGGGTAGTTCCCGTAACGGTCCCAGCACCACTCGTAGACATTCCCGTGCGTGTCGTAGAGGCCCCACGCGTTGGGGGCCTTCTGCTGCGCGGGATGGGTCGTGCTTCCCGAGTTCCGGCAGTACCATCCGGCCGCGTCAAGGCTGGGGTCCAGCATGGTGCAGGCCGTGTTCACGATCGGGCCGGTGTAGAACGCCGTCCCCGTCCCCGCACGGCAGATGTACTCCCATTCCGACTCTGTCGGAAGGCGATACCCGTCCGCGTCGAAGTCGCAGGTGGTGGCGTCTCCGCTCCCGGAGTAGCACGGCGTCAGTCCCTCATTCACCGACAGCGCGTTGCAGTACGCCACGGCATCGTGCCAGCTGACCTGCTCCACCGGGCAACTCCCCCCGCAGGACAAGAAGGACGACGGGTTCGTTCCCATGATCAGCAGGTACTCGGCCTGCGTCACCTCGTGCACGCCCGCGAAGAGGCTCCGCGTGAAGGTGACCGTGTGCTGGGATTCGTTGGAGTAGCGGCCCGGCTCCGTCACCGGGCTTCCCATCACGAAAATGCCGGACGGGATCTGCGCAAACCCCGGCGGCGGTCCCTGGCACGCATCGCCCGTGCCGTCGTTGTCAGAGTCCTCCTGCCCGGGGTTTGGAACGCTCGGGCAGTTGTCGCAGATGTCGCCGACTCCGTCGCCATCGCCGTCATTCTGGTCGGTGTTCCAGTCGTCGGGGCAGTTGTCCACCGCGTCCGGCACGCCGTCTCCGTCGGAATCGCAACCCGTTCCGTCCCCCGGCACGAGTTCCACTTCCTCCCGCACTGCCACGCCGGTCTGCGGGTGCGTCACCTGGAACGCCACCGAGTACGGGCACGGCCCCGCGTATTCGTGCAGTTCGTATACCGGCAGGTTGGAGTGGAAGGTGGTCGAGTCCCCGTCTCCCCACTCGATCAGCACATCCATCATGTCGTTGTGGAAGTTGGAGTAGGTGGCGGACACCAGCGCAATCATCGAGCCCGGAACCGACAGCACGATCTGCAGCGACGCAATCACCGGCGGCGCGTCCGACGCACGAAGCGCCGACGATACGGTCAGCGGGTAGTTCGCCACGCCGTCCGTGAACCAAGAAGCGCGCACGCTCTGCCGAATGAGCGCCTTCCCGGGAGCGAACACCTCCACACGGGTCGTCATCCACGGCGTGTGAGCTTCGTCCGCGTCGTAAGCGATGCCCGGGGGAATCTGGAACGCCACATCGCGCCCGCTCCCGATGTCCACCGCGCCCAGCGTCTCTTCCACGCCGCCGGGAGAAACGGTCCCCTCGCGCGTCCGCACGGAGAGGCTCCCGTCGAAGGAACCGGCCCCGCCGAACTCCAGCCGCTCGACCGCAACCGGAAGCGATGGGTCCGCGTCAAAGACAAGATCCAGTCTCAGGCTTCCATGCCGCTCCGTGATCTCCAGATCGATCCCGGGGCCGTAGAGGTCGGGCACCCGGTATGCGCCGCCCGCGTACTCTGCCGCGTGAGTCGCCGGGGGAGAGGACCAGACGGTCATTCCCCACTCGTCCTTCCCGACCAGTTCGCCGGGCCGCCATTCCAGTTCGCTCTTCCCGCTCTCGAGCCGGATCATCACTCCACCCGCATCGGAAGTGATCGTCCAGTCGCCGTTCTTTCGGCCTTCTCCTGCGGGGGTTCGACCGGAAGCCGCCGCATCGTCTGATTCCGCCCCTTCGGACGCATCCCCCGCGGGGGGCGGCGAATCCGCCGGCGGCGTGACGGGGACATACCCCGGGACGCCGGTCGGCGACTGCTCCGAAGGTGACGAGTCCCGACCGCAGCCGAGACTCGCCACCAGCGACAGGATCAGGCCGAAGAGAAGAAGGGACGAGAGGGGTCGGGTCGAGAAACGCCGCGAGAAACGCATGTCGTCATGCTCCGGGGCTTGAGGCTTGCTGAAGCGCTCCCTGTCTGGAATCGCACCACTCGGAAGGGACCGTAGCCGACCGTGCGAAAATCCGCAAATGGTGAATAACTGTGTCTGAGTGCGTTCGTTCGTGGACGGGACGACGGTGGCCGTCTCTCCATTGCCCGGGTTGCGTGGGGGGAGGTTCTTCGTCCCCCCGCTTGCTTACCGGCGGCGTCCCGAGAGGAGGAGGAAATAGGCCAGTTGCGCAATCGCCGAAAGCGTCGCCGCCACATAGGTCAGCGCGGCCGCGTCCAGCACTGCCGCAACCCCTGCGCCTTCGCCCTGCGTCTGCACGAGGCCCATCGTCCGGAGGGTCTCTTTGGCGCGGCGGGACGCGTCAAACTCCGCCGGAAGCGTGATCAACTGGAACACGACGAGAATCGCAAAGGCGGCAATCCCCAGCAACACGAGATTCTGCATATGCAGGATAAGGCCCAGGAAGATCATCGGCATGGCAAGACGAGAGCCGATGCTCGCGACCGGGACAATCGCGTTCCGCAGTGCCAGCGGCGCGTAGTGTGTGGCGTGCTGGATGGCGTGCCCGGCCTCGTGGCAGGCAATCCCGATGGCCGCGACGGAGCGACCGGAGTACACGCGCTCCGAGAGCCGGATGCCGCGGGTGCGCGGGTCGTAGTGGTCTGACAGGAACCCCTTCGACTGTTCGACCGTCACCTGTGACAGCCCCGCCTTCTGCAGCATCGCGTGCGCCGCCTCCGCGCCGGTGATGCCACGCAGGTTGGGAACGCGCCCCCACTTTCCCATGGCGCGCTTCACGCGCCACTGCGCCCAGATTGTCAGCGCAAGCGTCGGGCCGATGAAGAGCCAGTAGACGGGATCGAACATTCCGAAAAAGTACACGGGGCGTTCTCCTTCGCAAGTGCGTCGGCGAAATCAATCAGGGCGGGCGGGCCGTCCACCCGCCCCGCGATTCCCGGTCAGGCTAGCGGATCTTCACATCGATCTTCTTCGGTCGCGCCGTCTCCGCCTTCGGCAGGGTGACGGTGAGGATCCCGCTGTCCAGCGTCGCGGCGATCGCCTGCGCGTCCACATCCGCACCAAGGCGAATGATACGCCGGAAGGGCGCGCTCCTCCACTCGTGAATCCGGAGGCTTCCCGGTCCGTCGGCGTTCTCTTCCGCCGATCCCGAGAGCGTCAACTCCCGCCCGAGGAGCGAAACCTCGAGCGCTGACATCGAAAGCCCCGGCACGCGGGCGCGCACCACGAACGCCTCCTCGTTCTCGTACACATTCAGCGCGGGCGAGGCGGTCCCGCACGCTGCGGGGGCCGCAGCACCTGTCTCAAGCAGCTCGTCGAAGATCCGGGCAAAGCCGCTCCCGGGAGCGACCGCAGGCCGGAAATCGTTGGTTCGGATGGTCAGCATGGCTTTCTCTCCTGTTCTCTTCCGCATCGCGGAAGGGGTGTGGGTTGACTACTGCCCCCCGACCATGCAGGGGGCGTGCCAGTTATGGAGAGATTCGTAACTGAAGGAATCCTAACGCGTTGCGGGAACTGGCCCGGATGCTGTGGGACGATGGCCGGACGGGCGTGTGTCAGTGTGGCGGGTTCCGGAGGGGGGGGTGGCGCGTGGGCTGCCAAACTGGCAGTCCCTCGGACGGAGAAGCCCGGGAGGAATCGCTTCCCCCCGGGCCCGTGGCGGGGTGGATGTCTCAGCGATCCTGTGCGGTCTCGCTTGCGACGATTTCCATCGGGTCTTCGGCATTCTCCGCGTTGGCGGACCGGAGGGCGTCACCGTCAGCCACCGGCTCATCAGCCTTTTCGGATTCCGCCGTCTCCACCTGCTCGACCATCTCCACCGGACGCGGCGCCTCGGGCGAATCGGGAATCGCCTCCACGCGCGCAAGGCTCAGGATGGCTTTCTCATACGCGGAGTCGAGTTCCACTGCGCGGGCATAGGCTCCCGCCGCTCCGTCATAATCGTGCACTCGCTCCCGCGCCACTCCGAGGTTGTTCCAGAAGGTCGGCTGCGTGTCATCCAGCGAGCAGGCCTCTTCCAGACAGCTCCGAGCCTGCACGAACCTCTCCTCCTCAATGAAGAGGAAGCCCGCGTTGTTCCACGACCATGCGTCCGTGGAGTCCGCGTCGAGTGCCGCCTCGAACGCCGCCAACGCGCCGCCACGGTCGCCCTGCGCGTGCCGCACCAGTCCGAATACCCGAAGGGCCTCTCCCGACTCCGGGTTGATGTCGAGCGCGTTCCGCACCGACGCGAACGCATCGTCCGGACGCCCTGCATCCAGCAGAACGCGCGACAGGTTCAGGAGGCTCTTCCTGTGACCGGGGTCGATGGAAAGCGCCACGACCAGCGCCGCCTCCGCACCGGCCAGGTCCCCGGCATGACGCAGCGACACGCCGCGCATGTACGGCCCCCAGACACTCTCCGGGTGTTCTGCGCCCCACGCCGCGAACATCGCGGCGGCGCGGGCATACTCGCCCTTGCCATACGCCCCCATGCCCCCGTCGAAGGTGGCGGGTTCGACCACGGGTTCCGCGACGGCCGTCTCCGCGGACACCTCGGGCGCGGATTCCGGCACTTCTGCGATTTCCGCGGGCATCGCCGCGGACGACGGCGCGGATTCCGCAACCGCCGGTCGTTGTTCCGATTCCCCCGGGCCGGACGCCGTGTCGAGCGTCGTCAGAAGCACTCCGACGCCCAGCGTCGCAAGCAGCGCGATTCCCAGCGCGATTCCAATGCGTCCCGGGTTGCCGTCCTTTTGGCTCCAGCTCTGTCTCACGGGTCGAGTCTCCTTCGCTTTCATGATCTCCTCTTCCTTTCCGGGCGGGTCCCCGCCCTTTGCCGGACGACGGACTCTTTCGCAAGAAGGCGGCCAGATCGGCCGGTGTCGCCCGAGGGGGGGCAAAGGGACGCGCATCTCGTGTGGAGGCAACCAGTTCGGCGGGGGGGGAGGCTTCGTGCCGCGACCGGCGGTGAGGTCCACGCAGCCGGACATTGTGTCCCGGCGGACCGGGACCGGTCCGGAGGAACACGGCCCGGCTGTCTCTTCGACCGACTCCGGTGGAAGACCTGCTACGAGGAGAAACTCCGGACGCCTTCAGTACCGAATGCGCCTCCGCGCGCCTTGAAGTAGGCGTTTTGGGGTGGGGACGGGCGAGATGGAGGGGTGAATCGGAAGTGCCGCCTCCAGGCCGCCCGAATGGGGGGCGACCCGAAGCCGGGAACTGGCTCACCGAAAGGGCAACGGGGAAACCCGCTCGGGAAAAACAACAACCTCCGCAACACCACTTACGCCTCGCGGTGGATGCCCAGCCGCGTCAGGATCTTCGAGAGGCTCGCGTGATCCGCCAGCCCCAGTTCCGCGGCCGCGTGCGTGAGGTTTCCGTCATGCCGCGTAAGCGCCGCCTGCACGATCGCGCGTTCCGCCGCGTCCCGCTGATCGCGAAGTGTCCCGCCCGCCAGCTTCGCGGACGCAACTCCGGGCCGCGCTCCCATGGCCTCCTCCACATGCGCCGCCTCCACGCGCCCGCCATCGGCCGCGATCACGAGCCGCTCCACGACATTGCGCAGTTCGCGAACATTGTTGCGCCGCCACTCTTCGGCTTCCAGAAGCGCCACAGCGCCCGGCGCAATCTCCGGAACGCGCCGACCGAACCGGCTCGCCGTCTCCCGCAGGAAGTGATCCGCAAGCCGCACCACATCCCCGGGGCGCTCGCGAAGGGGCGGCACGGTGACCGAATGCACATTGATCCGGTAGAGCAGGTCTTCACGGAATCTCCCGGCCTCGACCTCCTTCTCCGGGTCGCGATTCGTTGCCGCCACGATCCGCGCGTCCGACTCCACTTCCCGGCTCCCGCCGACGCGGGTGACCCGTCCGTCCTCCAGCACGCGGAGAAGTTTCGCCTGAACGGACAGCGGCAACTCCCCGATCTCGTCGAGAAGAAGCGTTCCACCCGACGCTCGTTCAAAGGCCCCGCGGCGGACGCGATCCGCACCTGTGAATGCGCCGCGCTCGTGGCCGAAGAGTTCGCTCTCCACAAGCGCATCCGGAAGCGCAGCGCAGTTCACCGCGACGAACGGCCCGTCCGCGTGCGGGCTGAGCCCGTGGAGGTCCCGCGCAACCAGTTCCTTGCCGACGCCGCTCTCGCCCAGCACAAGCACGGCACTCGGCACCCGCGCAAGACGCACGATCTCCGCTCGAAGCGCACGCATGGCTGGGCTCTCGCCCACCATCGTCCCCGGCAATCCGGCACGGGCCCGCAACGCCGTCACTTCCTCCGCAAGGCGCACGCGTTCGAGCGCGTGGTCCACTTCGCGAAGGACACGCTCCATCGGTTCCGCCTTGTCGATGAACCCGTACGCGCCCAGTTCCACCGCGCGCACACACCGATCGAAGTTTCCTGTTCCCGTGTACACAATCACCGGCACATCCAGCCCGCGTGCCCGACGCGCTTCCAGAAACCCGAACCCGTCCGCTCCCGGCAGTTCCAGGTCCAGAATGACGCAGTCCACCGCTTCGGTCGCAATCAACTCCAGCGCCCGCTCCACGCTGTCCGCTTCCAGCGCTTCATGTCCACCAAGCCGCCGGAGGTCGTAGGCGTACTGCTCCCGAAGCGGGGCAACATCTTCCACAATCAGTATCCGGCTCATGAGTCCTCCTCCTGACCCGCGACCGGCGCCGCCGGCAGCGTTACGGCAACCGTCGTCCCGGACGCGGGCGCACTCTCCACGCTCACCACGCCTTCAAGGTCGGAGACAATGCGGCGGACAATCGCCAGCCCCAGTCCGGAACCGCCGCCCCGGGTGGTGTAGAACGCTTCGAAGATACGGCTCCGGTCCTCCGCCGAAATCCCCGGGCCGTCGTCGGTCACCGTCACCCGGACACCGGGGGCTCCGTTTGCAAGCGCGCACTCTCCCGCCGCGACGACCACCGACGAGCCGCCCTCCTTCACCGCGTCCCGTGCGTTGGCAATGAGGTTTTCCACCACGCGGCGAAGGCCCAACCGCTCCGCCATCACCGGCGGCAAGTCCGCCGGGATCGCCAGCCGCACCTCGCCCCCTTCCTCCGCAAGAAGCCCGGCGGTCGCTTCGCGAAGAACGCGCTCGACATCGCAGGCGCGTCGTTCCGCCTGGGTGGAGAGCCGCGCGTAGTTGCCCGCCAGTTCGTCGAGATAGTCAAGCCCTGCCGCAAGCGTCGCTTCTCTCTCCTCAAAGATGCGCGCGAGTTCGGCGGGAGAATCCGCCGCCGTCTCCGACAGGTGCCGCACGACATTGCGAATGGGTGTGAGCCCGTTGCGGAGGTCGTGGTTCACCTGCCTCGCGAGGTCACCCAAAGTGGCGCGTCGTTCCGCCTCGCGAAGCCCGACGGCTCCCGCGCGAAGGCGTGCCGCCAGCTCGTTCAGTACGCGCGAGAGCGTTCCCACTTCGTCGCGTGTGTCTTCCGGGAAGTCCGTCCGCAGGTCCTCCCAGTCAAGGCGCGCCGCGCGGGATGCCAGTTCCTCCACCGGAGACGCCACCTTCGCCGCAAGACGGCCCGCAAGCAACAGCGTACCCGCCGCCGCCACCAGCCACGCAAGGAGCAGTGCGGCGTCCAGATCGCGCAGTGTGTCTCGTGCGGGATCGTCGAGCGCGGTAATGTCGAGCGTTGCGGACCCCGCCGCGCAGGGAACTTCCACCTTCCCGCCCGGATAATCGAGCGTCACGGCCACGCCCCCCTCCGGCACCAGCTCCTGGAGGCCGTTCGCGTCCATCCGGGATCCCCCGAGCAGGAACACGCGCCGCGTACCAAGATCCAGTGAGTGCGCGCGGGCAAACACGAGAAGTTCGCCTTCCGGGCGGCGGGCCGTCACAAGGCTTCCCTGGCTCTGGCCCCGCAACTCGTTCAGCGTGGCCTCGTCCAGGGTGTCGTACTCGTTTCGGAAGTGCCCGGAACAGAGGATGCGTCCGTCCGCCGTCTGAATCCGGAGAAAGTCGAGACCCGTCATCGACATCGCGGATTCGGCAAAGTCGAGACGAGCGGACTGCAGGTCTTCGCGATCGGTCGCCACGGAGAGGCGAACGCGATTGTCAGAACTGATGGTGTTTGCGATCGCGGCCAGGCGTGTCTCCAGTCTGGTGTTCAGTGACCTCAGCGCACTGGATGAGTGAAGCAGGCGTGCCGCCTCGACCCGGGCCTCCCCTTCGAGAATGCGGTTCTCCACCTGGGTGTGAATCCACCACCCAAGGAGAGACAGCGGCAACAGAATGAGCGCCGTCGCACCCACGAGGGTCCGGCGCCGGAGGGTCATGGTGATTGCCTGCCGATCTCGCGACCGGCAGCGCGCAGGCGCGGCACCGCATCAAAGCCCGGCACGATTCCCGCGACGCCATCCCTGACCGCCATCCACGCTCCGGTCGTGACCAGAGGAATGGAAGCGCCCGGCCAGGACGACCACGCCCCGTCCACCGCAACATCTCGAAGCGAAACCGGCGCCACGAAGGTGCCCTTTCCACGCGCAACGGCATCGGGGAACACCTCGGCGGGAATCGCCTCCACCACGGGAGTGTCGCCACCGGCTTCCGCGAACAGAGCGGCGAGTCGCTCGGCGATGCGTGCCGCGTCCGCGTCTTCGGCGGAGTAACGCACTCGCTTCGGATAGCGAACGCTCAGCGGCGGCGCAGCCTCTGAGGGCGGTGCGGGGCGAGCGTCCGCCCGAACCACGCTCGTCGCAAGGTCGAGAAGCGCACCCTCCCCGAGTGCGGCCACGACCGCCGCCTTCAACCGCACGGGAAGAAGAAGGTCGTAGCGCACATCCGCCGGAAGCGGGACAACCCGGAAGCCCCCCGCGTCGTTCAGATATCGCGCCGCCGCACCGTCCCGCAGGAGAAACGCGTCCGCCCGGGACAGGTCGCGCGGGTCCGCGCCCGGTTCCACATGAAAGGTGACGGACGATGGGCCTCGCTCTCCGTCAGATACCGAGTCCCACCGAATCTGACCCCCGCCCCGGGATTCGTGGCGGTCGTCGGTGATCCATCCGGTGGTGCTGAGCGGCCACTCGTCCTTCTCCACGCGATGAAGCACCGAGAACGCAGGATGCGAAAGAAGACGCGGAAGATCCCGACGAGGCGGGTCCGGTCGGATGACCAGCGTCAGAAGCCCCGGCATTCCCATGTCCTCGGGATGAATCCCGACCCAGGGCGTGCGCCCGCGACCCGTTTCCTGTGCTCGGCGGCGCGTCCCCGCCCACGCATTCACCACTTCCCTCGCGGAAATGAGCCCACCGTCCGCATAGTGCACATCCGGAACGAGCGTGAAGATCCACGCGCGCCCGTCCTCGATCGAGTGCCACTCCCGTGCGAGACCCGGCGTCACATGGCCGTTGCAATCGACTTCGGTCAGCGTCTGGTACAGGTGCCGGAAGACGACCGCCTCGGAGGCATTGGCGGGCACGGGTGCGCGCGCCGCGGACACGCCGCTCCCTGTGCCGAAGAGAAGATCCGCACCGGCGTTCACGCTTCCGGGAATGCCCGCGCAACGGTTCGCGCCGGGTTCGTCCGCGAAAGCCGCAACATCCGACGGATCCACGGGCGGAGGAGATGGCGGACCGCAGGAAGTCACCGCAACGGCCAGCGCCAGTCCCGCTGACATTGCAACCGCCGAAAACCGCATCGCACCCTCCTCGCATGAGAGTCGACCCCAGCATGGCCGACGATTCGCGAATGTGCAACCGGCGCGGCGATGGCGGCGCCCCCCCGCGCCGTGGTATTCTGAAGATCGCCCGGAGGCTAGCTTGGCTTTTTCCCATCCCCTCTGTTTCCGGCGCCGTCTGATCGTGTCCTCCGCGGCCTTTCTGGCCTGCGTGGGATCGGTCCGCGCAGCCGCCCCGGACACGCCCTACGATCAGGCGGTGTTTCCCACCACGCACAACTCCTTCTGTCACTCTCCGGACTTCTGGTTTCCAAACCACCACTTGGACATCGCCACGCAGTTGGACATCGGCGTGCGTGCGCTCATGCTGGATGTGTACCTCCAGTCCGGCCAGGTCGTCGTCTATCACGGAACCCCCCTGATCGGGAGCGAGCCGCTGCAGAACATTCTCGACGGCGAGATCCGACCGTTTCTGCAAGCCAACCCGGACGAAATCGTGACGCTCATGCTGGAGTGCTATGTGTCCAATGACCGCATCGCGGCGGAGATCCAGACCGCCGGGCTCTCCGGACACCTCCACACGCAGCCACCCGGCGCGGCATGGCCGACCCTTCGCGACATGGTGGACGCGGGCGGGCGCCTCGTCGTCTTCTCCGATGAGAACGCCGGCACCCAGTACGACTGGTACCACTATGTCTGGGACTACTGCGTGGAGACGGAGTTTTCGGTACACGACCTGCACGACCTCGACTCCACCTTCAATCGAGGCGATCCCGAGAACGACCTGTTCATCGTGAATCACTTTGTGACGGACGCCTCCATTGGCGTCGCTGTGGAGGCCGAGGCGAGAAAGGTCAACGCAAACCCGTTCGCGCTGGATCGGATGCTGACCGCGTGGCGAGAGACCTCCAAGCGTCCGAACTTCCCGACGGTGGACTTCGTCTCGCACGGGCATCTCTTCGAAGCGTCCGACATCCTGAACCGCATCACCTCCGCCGAAGCCGCCGACGGAATGCTCGATCGGTACGCGCTGGACGGATCTACGGAGGACGCCAGTGCAATCGGAGCGCAACACGGCACCCCGCTTGGCGGTGTGTCCTTTGTCTCCGATCCCGAGATGGGGTGGGTGGCGTCCTTTGACGGAACGGACGACGAGATCGAACTGCGATCCGGGTCTGTCTCCGGAGCCGTCCTTCCCGTGCGGGCCATGACCGTTTCCGCGTGGGTGAAACCCCGCGCTTTCGACGAGTGGGGAGGATATGCGGGACTGGTCCTGGACACCGGATCCACCGAGAACGGTTGGGTTCTGGGAACCCGTTTCGACCACTTCAGTTTCGCGTTGAAGTCAGAGGGGAACGCCTCACTGACCTACCTCCAGGCGCCCGCCCCCGCGACTGCAAACACCTGGCAGCACATCGCCGGAACCTACGACGGGACCGCCATGACGCTCTTTGTGGATGGCGCGGCGGTCGCCGGATCGTCGGCGCAGAGTGGGTTTGTCGACTACCCGGAGAGTGGGTGGTGCGTGCTCGGCGCGTACCACGACGACAACGAGTTCTTCCCCTATGACGGTCTGCTCGCCGATGTCCGCAT
>JASLLL010000017.1 GCA_030747075.1 Gemmatimonadota bacterium | reverse complement strand
CATGACGGCGACGACCGCCGGAAGTGACGCGCGGTAGCGAAAGGGCACGAAGACCGCCTGTTGGAGGCGCGAAGAGCCTCTCACGAAGGGGAAGACCGACTATGCTTACCGACCGGTCATGGTTTACAATGGTGTCGCGGCCGGAGGAAGACGGTCCGAATGAGCCGTCCCCTTCCGGCCGACGAACCGGGAGGATCCACCATGCGTCTGCGCCTGTCCAGTCTCCTTCACTCTCCCCCCCTCCACGCACTTCTCCTGTCGCTGGCGTTTTCGCCCGCGGCGTTCGCCGCCGTCACGCCGATCTCCATTGGAAAGTCCGGCCAGCTTCATGCGCTGGCGTACAGCGCGTCCGATCCGGATGTGCTCTACACGGGCGGTGACATGTGCGGTGTTTTCCGCACCACCGATCACGGGTCGAGCTGGCACCTGTGGGCGGAGGGGATCGCGAGTTCGAACGAGACCAAGTCGTTCTATGTCGAGGAGATTCTGGATGTGGCGGGGACCGGCCGCGACGGCGTGTATGCCGCCACCTACGCGGGCCTGTACCTGCGTCCCGTGGGGGCTCCGGCGTGGGTGCTGACGACGCCGCCGGTATCGTTTTCGTTCGAAGGGGGAGCGGGCGGATCGCGCGGGGCGATGATCCCCTTCTCGTCACTGGCGCGGGCTCCGGGAGACACCGTGCTGTTTGCAGGCGCGGGCTACGGCCGCTGGGACACGAGCATCGGCCACACTTACTACCCGGTGGCTCCGGACTTTGTACAGCACGAGTCCGGTCCGGCGGCGCAGTACTCAATCTGCACATTCAACCTGTCCTCCGGCCTCGGCTGGGAGTGGGACGAGTCGACCGAAGGGTTCGGGATCACCCGGCAGCTCTCCGCAGCGATGGTCAACGGCGTCCGGTATGCGGCGGCGGCGACCCAGACCGGGATCTACCTGAAGTCGGAATCGGACTCCGCGTGGGCTCGCGTCAGCGAGACTCTGCCCGCGCCGCCCACGCACCCGCTTCATCCGGACGCGTGGGGCGTGGCGATCACTTCCCGCGGGTTCCTCTACGCGCTCTTCGGGCAGACCGACACCACCGGCGCGGGATGCGGGCTGTTCCGCGCGGATGTGAAACTGCCCTCGCCCGAGTGGGAGTGGATCGGCAGTGAGACCGATCCCGTCGCGCCGCATTCCGCGGACAGCACATGGACCTGGCTCACCGCGGCCACCGGCAGCGGTGGTCCCGGGTGCCACTTCACCACACTCACCGTCAAAGAGGGGACCGGCGCGTGGGATTTCGACGAGATCCTGGTGGGGGAGCGGCGGATGACCATGATGGGCGGTCTCTACCGCACCCGGGTGTATCCCGTGGTCCCCGGAGGGGAGGTGCAGTGGGAGCACTGCATCCATCTGCGGGGAACCTGGTCGAGCTTCACATACCACTACCTGGATCTGTCCGGCTTCGCGCAGACGCTTCCCATCGGATGGAACAACTCCTCGGCCATCGTGATGCTGTGTCAGGCGGCGGTCTCTCCCGTGGACTCCGACCGCAGGATGATCACCTCCGGCAAGATCCACGCCACCACCGACGGCGGGGACTCCTGGGATCAGGTGTACTGCGACTCCGTTCCCGACGGCGGCTGGGTGTCCCGGGGGGCAAACCTCATGACCGCGCACTCCGTCGCGTTTCTGTCCGACGGGCGCATGGTGCAGACCAATGCGGACGAGGGATGTGTGATCGCCACCGATGCCACCGAGTCCGCGTGGAATGTTCAGAATCCCCCGGTGTCTTCCCACGCCACGCCCGAGGACAACAACAGCTGGACGCGCGAGGCGGGCAGGGTCCGTGTCGTGCCCGACTTTCACGGGCCGGGGCAGGGAGGTCTCTTCACGACCTTCGGTGAGATCGGTTCGAGTCCGTACAACGGGTCGAAGATCATGGTTCTCGATCCCGCGGATTCTCTCTGGAAGAACGCGACGAACAACCCGTCCTGGGACATCACGAACTCCATGATCCGCGACTTCGTGGTCACGCCGGACAGCACGATCTTCGCCGCCTACTGGAGATTCGAGGACCATCCGTACAATCCGGGTCGGCTCGTCTGGAGTGACATGGGGGTCATGCGCGGCGACTGGGACGAAGTCATCTCCTCCTGGTACTGGACGGAGGTGAATGACGGGCTGGCGACGGATTCAACCTCGGCATGGGCTCCCGCGCTTCGCCGCCACGGCAAGCAGCTCTTCCTCCTTCCGGGAACCACGAAGGTCCTGCTCGGCGCGATCCACTGGAGCGCCGACCACTCGAACTCGGCGCTGCCGAGTGGCGTGTCGGCCGCGGTCCGCGGTGGACTGTTCTGTCTCGACTCGACCGAGGACACCAGCTGGGCGGGTTGGCTCGTCGGTTCGGAGAGCAGCGCGGGGTGGCTGGAAGATTCCGCCCGCGATGTACGGAGCATCGCGGCAACTCCGGACGGGTCCGCTCTGTATGTCGGAACGCGCGGGCATTCCACCGGCATCGGCACATTGCTCCGCGCGGGCGGCGGTCCGTTTGTCGGCCCCGGGGCGGCACCGGTCCCGGCGGACTGGACCATGCACGCCAATGAAGACGGGACGAGCGGGTCCTTCGGGTTCGATGAGGTCTACTATCGAAACTGGACCGGGCTGGAGCTGGAACGACGCATGACGAACCTTGCCGAACTGGCGGTTCATCCCGACGATCCGGATGTCGTGTTCGCCGGAATGGCCGCGGCCCGTTACCACCCGAAGAACGGCGTCTGGATGCACCGGATCGGAACCGGCGTGTGGACGGCCATGGCCGGAAACGGAACGCCGCCGCTGGCGAACTGTCAGGCGATCGGATTCGACACGCACGACTCGTCGAAGCTTGTGTATGGAACGAACGGGGAAGAGTGGTGGCAGATCGACATTTCCGAAATGACCGGCGCACCGGAGACGGGCGCAGTTCCGGCTGGGCCGGTTCTTCAGCTTCTGTCGCAGGAGAACCCGGTCCGGGGAACGGTGGGCATTCGCTGGCATCTTGCGAGGCGTGCGGAGCGGGTCACCGTGGACATCCACGATGTCAGCGGAAGACGGGTGCGCAGGATCTCCCGTGAGCCCGTCGCGCCGGGCGAGGGGCAGGCCGTGTGGGATGCCCGGGATCAGGACGGGGTGGGCGTAGCGGCAGGAGTCTATTTCTTGCGCGTGGCAGTGGTCGCGGAGGGCCGCGAAATCGGGGCAGCAGTCGGAAAAGTGGTCCTGATGCGGTGAATCCAAGGAAATCCGGGCCTGGCGTCCCCCGTCAGGCCCGCCGTAGTTGAGCAGGATCCCCCACATACAGTAGAATCTATCCACACACAGCTATCATTCTCGGAGTTCCCCCCCGAGCCGGATGCCCCCTCAGGTCCCGCCTCCCCCGGTGAGACCCGTGCGCGGACCGGCGGAAAGGGTCGTCTTGTCGCGGATTCTCCTTCTGGCCGGAGCGGTCCTCTCTCTGGCCGGCACTTCCGTGTCGGCTCGAACATGGATGGTTCCGGCCGATGCGCCCGACATTGCCGCTGCGGTGGACTCGGCTTCCGCCGGGGACGCGGTGGAGCTGGCGTGCGGAGTCTATGCCGAGTGGGGAATCTCGCTGAAGGAAGGCGTGACCATCCGAAGCGCAGACGGCGACCCCGCCTGCGTCACGATCGATGCCGGAGGCGCGGGGCGCGTGTTTGACGCCCACCAGGTGCAGGGCGCGGCGCTCGTGGGGTTGACGATTGCGGGGGGGGTGGCCGCGGGAGGATACCCCGACGGGCTGGGCGGAGGACTCCGCTGCACGGACGCGGATGTTTCGGCAACGGACTGTGTGTTTCGCGACCACGACGCCAAGTACGGGGGGGCCATCGGGTGCGACGGTTCCTCGGTGGCGCTCACGGCGTGCGTCTTCACGGGCAACGCCGCGTACGCATCCGACTGGGCGGCGGGCGGCGCGGTCTTTGCGCGCGGCGGCGCGCCCGTGATCTCCGGCTGCTCCTTCTCCGGCAACACCGCCTTTGCCACGGAACTCCCGGGAGATGGCGGCGCCGTCTTTCTGGATTCCACACGGACCACTCTGACCGACTGTCAGTTCTCCACGAATGCGACCGGCGCAGGAGCGGGTGCGCTCTATCTTTACCGCAAGGACCGGAGCTTCGTAGAGGCGTGCGACTTCGTCGGCAACAGCGCGGGCAGCGGCGGGGCAGTCTATGTGGAGTACTCCTACCCGCGGTTTGAGAACTGCCGCGTCGACTCCAACACGGCGGCCAATGGGGGCGCGTTCTTCGTGGCGAAGCGATCGGTGGTGGAGGTCGCCCGCTGCGAGATCAGCGCGAACGAAGCGACCCCGTTCAGCGGCGGCGCGTTCGATTTCTGGAACGCGACGGGAACGATCACGGAATGCACCGTGGCCGGGAATACGGCTGGAGTCCGCGGCGGTGCGATCTCGGCGATCCACTCCTCGCCGGAGTTCCGCGATTGTCTTCTTCTGGCCAACTCGACCCCCGGCGACGGTGGCGCACTTCACTGCGGCGACGGCTCCGCCCCGGTCGTGGCCGGATGCACGCTGTACGCGAACGCGGCGGGAGGCCTCGGCGGAGGCGTGCGCGGAGAGGCCGGTTCCGCACCGGAGATCCACGCGACGATTGTCGCGGCGGGCTCCGCCGGAGAGGCGGTGTCGGTGGATCCCGCGTGCCAGCTTGCCGTGTCCTGCTCGGACTTCTTCGGAAATGCCGGTGGCGACTGGACCGGAGCGCTGGCGTCGCGACTGGACGCGGAGGGGAACTTCTCCGCCGACCCGGGCTTCTGCGACGGCCCGGGAGGGGTCTTCACGCTGACGCTGCCGGGATCCCCGTGCCTGCCGGAGAACAGTCCGTGCGGGACGCTCATCGGCGCACGCGTGGCGGGGTGCGGGTGCCCGGGGAACGCGACGCTTCTGGTGCCGGACGATCATCCCACGCTGGCCGCCGCATTGGCCGCCGCGCTTCCGGGAGATGTCGTGGGATTGTGCGCCGGGGACCATTCCGGACCGATCACCCTGACCGACGGCATTCACCTTCTCGGCGCGGGGACGAACCTCACGCGCGTTGCCGCGGGGAGTGCCGCTCCGGCGCTCCTTCATGCGACCGCTCTGGTGGAGCCGACCGTGGTTTCCCATGTGACGCTGGACGGCGCGAGCCTTGCGGAGGATGTCGTTCTTGTGGACGGCCTCTCCACCGGACTGGTTCTGTCGGAAACGCGGATCACCGGCGGGGTTTCCACCGGCATTCGCCTGCGCTCCGGGTCTCATGCGACTCTCGGCGGTGATCTCTCCCGCGCCAACGACATCTTCGGCAACGGGCCGGGGGGGCTTTCGAATCTCGTGAACGAGAGCATTGGCGCGGACTCGCTGGACGCCACGCTCAACTGGTGGGGGACGAACGACTACTCCATCATCCTCCAGACGATCACGGGTCCCGTGCGCTCCTGTCCCATCACCGACTCCACGCACACAAAGTCGCTCTGTGCCCCGCTGGACGCGCTGTCCGCGCCGGAATCGGCGGACGCGCCGGCGCTTTCGCTCGCCATTGCATCGAACCCGTCTCGTGGCGGTGCCACGCTTCTCGTGGGCATCGCGGAGGCTTCCCGGCTTGAGGTGTCGTTCCACGATGTACGCGGCCGCCGGATCTGTGAACGGACTCCGGGGACACTCCCCGCGGGGCGTCATCAGATCGTCTGGGACGGGCGGGACGCGTCCGGACAGCGCGTGGCCGCGGGCGTGTACTTTGCACGGGTCATGCTCGACGGCGGGCCATCCTCCGTGCGAAGAGTGACGGTTGTTCGATGAGGCGGGTCCTGTCCACGATGGCCTTCTTCGCGCTGTCCGCCGGTTCCGCGCCCGCCGTCTTTCCCGGTGCCGGGGAAGAGACCCATTCCATCGCGCTCCATGTTCACGGGAGCCTCAGCGAAGGCGACGGCAGCATGGAGTGGCACACGGCGATGGCGGAGTCGGTCGGCGTGGATGCGATCTGGTGGACCGATCATGACTGGCGGATCGAGCACAGGAAGCACACGCGCTCGTTCGACTTTGAGACCGCGGTCTACGACCCGGTGTATGGCCGCTATGCCGAAGTGGACGATGCCTACCCCGGCCAGTATCGCTACTTCGAAAGGGCCCCGTCCTCGCTGCCGCACTCGATTTCCCTCGTGGACACGATGGCGTACTCGGGTACGCGGTCTCTTCGAATCTCCGGAGAGGACCCGTGGGGCTCGGTGACCTTTCGCTCCGTTCCGGTGGTTCAGACGGGATCCCGAAAGCAGAATGCCTACTCGCTGGGCATGCGCCCGAAGATCTCCTTCGCGCTTTTCCCGGAGGACCTCGACCCGGCCTTTTCCCGAGTCGTGCTGCAGGTCAAGCTGAGCGTTCACCCTCTGGGGCAGCATGTGCTGCGCTATGTCATGGGGTCCATGTACGGCGAGGGTCCGGACACGATCCAGTTGCCGCTCTCGCCGGGCGTCTGGAACCCGGTGCAGGTCGATCCGGCGGCGGACGCCATGGCGCGGTTCTCCAGCGGTGGCGCGGACACGCTGGCCGCTCTGGACAACAGTCTGGTGGAGGTTCGTTTCGCACTGGAAGTGAAGGACGGGCAGAGTGCTACGGTCTTTCTGGATGGATACGCCATCGACCCGGACAGCACGCAAGGGGGTTGGCCGCTGATCGGGATGCAGCGGTCCGCGCTGGATCTCTACCGAATGTCGTATCCCGGCGTGTCGCACTTTCAGGGAACCGAGGTGTCGCTCTTCTCCGGGCAGCCGCATCTGAACGCGTTCACGCCCACGGCATTTCTTCCGGACTATACCGGGCATGTCTGGCAGGATTCGATTTCCTATGTCACGGATCAGGTCCACACCGCAGGCGGCGCGGTTTCCATGAACCACGCCTTCGGGGTGGGCATCTACGGGGACAACGGGGAAACGGCGTCGCAGAAGGCCGTCCGCATTGCGAATACCAAGCGGTGGCTCCTCCAGTCCCGCATCTACGGGGCGGACCTTCTGGAGGTGGGCTATCGCTGGCGCGGCGGGATCGACCTCGCCGGGCATGTCGAGGCGTGGGATGCGCTCAGCGCCAACGCGGTCTTCACCACCGGATGTGGCGTCACCGATACCCACGGGCCCTCCATCTTCTACGGATGGGGGCCGTGGGAGGCTCTTCCGTCACGGGAGAACAACTTCGCCACCTGGTTCCATGTGGACGCGCCGGATGAACCGGGCTTCATCCGGGCGATGAAGGCGGGACGGGCGTTCTTCGGCGATCCGTTTCTCTTCGGCGGAACGATCGACCTGTGGACGCCGGAGGGTTTTCCGATGGGGCGTGTCGTCGTGACCGATCGCGCCTCGCACGAGGTGGTCGTGGATGTGGCGGGGTTTGCGGACAGCGCGTCGGTTCGTCTTCTCCAGCTTGAGGTGCGCGGCGATCCTCCGTCGGAGTACCTCGACCCCGTGGTCCTGTGCGACACCCTTCTTGCGGCACCCACACTGGCCGGTTCGATTCTCGACACCGTGTCCGTGGACACGACGGTCCCGTCGTTCGTGCGCGTGGAAGTATCGCATTCTTCCACCGAGGCGATTGCGTTCTCGAACCCGCTGTTCCTCTTGCTGGATGTTCCGCCCGGTGGCATTCCGGCCGAACGCGCCGCGGCGGTGCTGGGGGACTTGTCGATTCTGCAGGCGCGCGACTTTCTGTGGACGGCGGTCGACGCGAGCGATCTTCCCGATCGCTTCGCGCTCACGGGAGACGCCGGGACCGACGGCTTTCTGAAGATCGCGTGCGGATCCCCCGGCACCCCCTCATCCGTGCGTGTCAACGGAGTGCCCGCATCGTGGAGTTTTGTGGATGGCAGCGTTCTGGTGGATGGACTCTCGGGGATAGACACTCTGGTGGAACTGCACTGGGGGGCCACATTCGCAGCCGATGCGCCCCGATGGACGACGGTCACGCTGGAGCCCGGACATCCCAACCCCTTCGGCTCGGGAACGATGATTCGTTTCGGGCTTCCCGATGCGCGCGAGGTCCGGATCGATGTGTTCGATGTGTCGGGCCGCCGCGTTCGACGGCTTCTTGCGGAGAGGCGGGGCGCGGGGCAGCACATGATTTCATGGGACGGGACCGACGAGTCGGGGCGAGAGGTTGCGAACGGAATCTACCTGCTTGTGCTGGAGTCGGAGGGGATTCGGCTCTCTTCGCGTGCCGTGAAGCTGCGCTGACACGGGCCGGGAATCTGCGGACTGGTGCGGGAGCGGGGCCGGGGCTACACTGCCGGGCATGACTGCTCTGCGCCGATACATCCACTGGCTGCACACCGGATGGCCGTCCGGCGATGTGAACCGCCTGCCCGAAGTGCGCCCGGATGGAACCACCCGCGTGGACGGCCTGCTTGTCGCCGGAGACCTCCGCGGCGTGCCGCTCCTCAAGTTCGCCGCCGAGTCCGGTGCCCGGATCGTTCGGACGATCGCGAGCGGAATGAGCGAGACGGGGACCGGGACCGGGTCACCCGATGAGCCGGTGGATGTCGCGATTGTCGGCGGGGGCGTGGCGGGAATGTCGGCCGCGCTGGAGGCGAAGCGTCTCGGTCTCTCCTTCGTCGTGCTGGAAGCGGCGCGTCCTTTTGCGACCGTCGCCCACTTCCCCGCAGGCAAACCGATCCTCGCGTATCCTCCGGAGATGATCCCGCAGTCGGGACTTTCGATCACGGCATCCGACCGTGAGAGCCTTCTTCGGGAACTGATGGGGGCGGCGCACTCGGCGGGCATCGAGACGGTGACGGCGCGTGCGGAGTGTGTGCTGCGCGACGGAGAACACCTGCGCGTCGTGGTGCCGAACGGAGACGATGTGACGGCGCGTCGCGTGGTCGTCGCGATCGGTCGAAGTGGCGACTATCGAAGGCTTGGCGTCCCGGGCGAGGACGGAGATTCCGTCACAAACCGCCTTCACGATCCGGCGGTTTATCGCGGGAAGGCGGTGGTGGTCGCCGGTGGGGGAGACACCGCGCTGGAGGCGGCGGCCGCACTGGCGCGCGCGGGAGCGCAGGTGGTGTTGAGCTACCGCGGTGCGGCATTCACCCGCCCCAAGCCGGAGAACGCGGGCGCCGTGGCGGCTCTCGCGGAAGGGCGGGAGGCGGCTCCGGGGAGCCTTCGCGTGATCATGGAGTCGCGCATCACGGAAATCGCGGCGACATCGGTGTCGCTGGTCACGGCGACCGGGCCGGAGACGGTTTCTGCGGAGGCCGTCTTCGTTCTGATCGGCAGCGAGCCGCCGCTCCACTTCTTCCGCCGATCCGGCGTGCCGATCTCTGGGGAGTGGACGCGCAGGCGAACGGTCTCGCTGGCGGCGGTCCTCTCCTTCTGCACGCTCCTCTATCACTGGAAGTCAGGGGGGGCGGTGACGGCGTGGTTCCGGGAGAGGGCGCTCTTCCCGTTCCACTTCACGCCGCCTGTCGACCCTTCGGGTCCCTGGGAGGCCGTCGCTGTTTCAGCCACCAGTCCCGGCTTCTGGTATTCGCTGGCATACACGATTCTCGTGGCGGCCTTCGGAGTGCTTCGTGTGCGCCGCCGCCCGACGCCGTATATCCGCGCACAGACATGGTCGCTGGCAGTCCTCCAGATCGTGCCGCTGTTTCTTCTCCCGTATCTGCTCCTTCCCTGGATGGGAACTGCGGGGTGGTTTGACGAGGGGGTCGGCGCGACAATCGCGGAGGGACTTTTTCCCATCACCGAGTGGGACCCCCACGGTCGCGAGTACTGGCGCGCGTCCGGCTTCATTCTGGCGTGGCCGCTCTTCCTGTGGAACGCCTTCACCGACCGCCCGATGGGGCTCTGGCTTCTGATCGGTTCGCTCCAGACTTTCGTGCTGATTCCGTGGCTGGTGCGTCGCTGGGGCAAGGGCGCGTACTGCGGCTGGATCTGCTCCTGCGGCGCGCTTGCGGAGACGCTCGGCGACGCGCACCGCCACCGTATGCCGCACGGCCCCCGGACCAATCAGATGAACGCCGTCGGGCAGGCGGTTCTGGCGCTGGCCGCGCTCCTCCTTCTGCTGCGTGTTGTCGCCTGGGCGTTCCCTGAAGCCTCCATCGCGAAGACGATCTACATGGCGCTTCACATGGGCCGCGACGCTTCGTGGAATGAACTTCCCTTCCCGGGGAACTATCTGAACTACGCCTGGTTTGTGGATCTTCTGCTGTCGGGGATCATCGGCGTCGGACTTTATTTCCACTTCAGCGGCCGTGCCTGGTGTCGCTTTGTGTGCCCGCTGGCCGCGCTCATGCACATCTACGCCCGCGCGTTCGGGCGATTCCGGATCTTCTCCGAGAAGAAGAAGTGCATTTCGTGCAATCTGTGCACATCGGTCTGCCATCAGGGCATCGATGTCATGGGCTTCGCGAATCGGGGGCTTCCCATGGAGGATCCGCAGTGCGTTCGGTGTTCGGCCTGTGTGGTGTCGTGCCCGACCGGCGTGCTGAGTTTCGGTCGCGTGAACGCGAACGGAGAGGTGGCGGCGGTCGACCGGGTGCGTGCCACGCTTCGCCTGGAGGAGGGGAAGTGACCGGGAAGCGCCGGTTCGTCGCCGTGTTCCTGTGCACCGGGAACTCCTGCCGGAGCCAGATGGCCGAAGGCTGGGCGCGCGCGCTTCTGGGCGACGAAGTGAGTGTCCATTCCGCCGGAACGGAGGCCCACGGGCTGAATCCGCGCGCCGTTCGCGTCATGGAGGAAGCGGGCGTGGACATCTCCGGACACGCTTCCAAGACGGTGGAGGACCTGGACTGCGATGCGCCTGATCTCGCGGTCACCGTGTGTGATTCGGCAGCCGAAGCGTGCCCCGTCCCCCGGGGCGCCGCACGCGTCGTCCACCATTCGTTCGATGATCCCGCGTCGGCTCGCGGCACGGAGGAAGAAGTCCTGCGCGTCTTCCGCCGCGTGCGTGACGAGATTCGCGACTTCGTCCGGACGCTCCCCGCGATGCTTGAAGAGAAAGGCAGTGCGTCATGAAGCCGCCTCCGTGGAAGCGCACCGGCAAGCCGGGCGTCATGGACGTGGGGATCTTCCGGATCTTCTCGCACCGGGCGCGGTCCCCGAGAACGGGAGAGGAGCGGAAGATCACGGTGGTGGATTCGAACGACTGGGTGAATGTCGTGGCGATCACGCCCGACGCGGAGGTCGTGCTTGTCCGGCAGTTCCGGCACGGCGTCGAGGCGGTGACGCTGGAGATCCCCGGCGGACTGGTGGATGCCGGAGAGGACCCGGCGGCCGCGGGAGTTCGCGAACTGCTGGAGGAGACGGGCTACGCGGGCGGGGAGCCGCAGCTGCTCGGGCGTGTTCGTCCGAATCCTTCGTTTCTCACGAACCTCTGCCACACCTTCCTCGTGGAGGACTGTATCGAGGTCGCGGAGCCGTCGCCCGATCCCGGCGAGGACATCCGCGTCGCGCGGGTTCCGCTGGCGGAACTCCCGGGACTGGTGGCATCCGGGGAGATCACCCACTCGCTGGTCGTGTGCGCGTTCTGGCTGCTCGCGCAGAAGCGCCCGGACCTTCTGACGCCGGGGCCGGGAGCGTGATCGTGCGCCACATCCCGGGGGTCGCGCTTCTGGCGGCCTGGGGGTTGGCTCTGTCGGGCTGCGCGGAGAGGGACGGTGCTCCGGAAACCGGCACAGCGGGCGAAGTGCTCACGCTCTTCGCCGCCGTCAGCCTCACGGACGCGCTGGATGAAACCTGTGATGCCTTTGAATCGGAACACGGGATTCGCGTGCTGCGGAACTACGCCTCGTCCTCCATCCTCGCGAAACAGATCGATGCGGGCGCGCCCGCCAATGTCTTTGTGTCGGCACACCCGGAGTGGATGGAGTGGCTTGCCACGCGAGGGAGGCTGGCCGCGGAGTCGGAGAGAGTCGTCGCGGGGAATGCGCTCGTCCTCGTGGCGCCGAAGGGGCGGGGCTTTGCGGCGAATCTGCGGGCGCCGCTTGCCGGAGCGTTTGCGGGGAGGTTCGCGCTGGGAGATCCTGACCATGTCCCGGCGGGGATGTATGCCCGGGCCGCGCTGGAGCATCTCGGCTGGTGGGCGGGCGTGGAGCCGCGTGTCGTGCGTGCGGCGGACGCGCGCGCCGCGGTCGCGCTGGTCGGGCGGGGAGAGTGCGGCGCGGGTGTCGTCTACGCGACGGACGCCGAAGCCTCGGAACGCGTGGAGGTGGTGATGGAACTGCCGGAGACGAGCCACCCGCCCGTTCGCTATCCGGGTGCCGTCGTCGTGTCTTCCCCGGCGTCGGCGCACCGACTTCTCGCGTGGATGACGGAGCCTCCCGCGCAGGCCGTCTTCCGCGCGCACGGGTTTGCCGCATCGGAAGGGGGCGGCCCGTGACATGGCTTCACCCGGGAGAGTGGGAGGCGGTCGGGCTTTCGCTTCGAGTCGCGGCGGCCGCGACCGCCTGCGCGCTCCCGCTGGGCATTCTCCTCGGGCGGGTGCTCGCGCGGCGGGAGTTTCGAGGCAAGGGACTTGTCGAGACACTGGTCGCGTTGCCGCTGGTCCTGCCGCCGGTCGTGACGGGCTACCTCCTGCTGGTCGTACTGGGCACGAATGGTCCGGCCGGGAAGATCCTCGCGGCGGCGGGGCTGTCGGTGGCGTTCACATGGAAAGGGGCGGCCGTCGCGTCCGGCGTGCTGGGGTTCCCGCTGATGGTGCGCGCCATCCGACTCTCCATGGAGAGTGTGGACCCGGCGCTGGAGCAGGCCGCCCGGACACTCGGTGCGGGGCCGCTGCGCGTCTTTTGCACGGTGGTGCTTCCGCTGGCCGTGCCGGGGATCCTCTCGGGCGCGCTCTTGGCCTTCGCGCGGAGCCTGGGTGAGTTCGGTGCCACGATCACCTTTGTCGGAAACATCCCCGGGGCGACCCGCACACTGCCGCTGGCTACCTACACGCTGCTCCAGACTCCCGGCGGAGAGGCGGCGGCCGCGCGTCTGGCGGGGCTGTCGGTCCTGGTGGCAGTCGCCGCGCTGGGCGTGGGCGAATGGCTCGCGCGGCGGGACCGGCGGAACCGGGGGGTGGCCTGATGCTGGAAGTGCGCGCGCTGTGGAGCCGCGGCACGGCTTCGCTGGATGTGGAACTGTCCATCCTGGATCCGGTCACCGCGCTCTTCGGACCCAGCGGTGCGGGGAAGTCCACGCTTCTGCGAGTGATCGCGGGGCTGGAACGGCCGGATGCGGGGCGCATCACGATGGACGGCGAAGTTCTCTTCGACTCGGACGAAGGCGTGGATCTTCCGCCGGAGAAGCGGGGCGTGGGGCTCGTGTTTCAGGAGGGGCGGCTCTTCCCGCATCTCTCGGTGGCGGGGAACCTCCGCTACGGATACCGGCTTCTGCCGCCGGAGCATCGGCGGTTCGAGGAAGCCCGCATTGTGGAACTCCTGAAGCTGGGATCGCTTCTGGACCGGCGCCCGCAGAACCTCTCCGGCGGGGAAGCGCGGCGAGTCGCCATCGGCCGCGCGCTTCTTGCATCACCGAGGATGCTGCTGCTCGACGAACCGCTGGCGGGACTGGACGAAGGCCACCGCGCCCGCGTGCTGGCGCTTCTGAGGGAGGTGCGTGCGGCGTTGGACATTCCGATGGTGTATGTCAGCCACTCCGTCCCGGAACTGCTGGAACTGACGACCCGCGTCGCGGTCCTGGACGGGGGGCGTGTCCTCGGGCAGGGTGAATTCTTCGATGTGCTTGGAACCGATGCGGTGTTCCGGCTGGCGGAATCGCTGGGACTGGAGAACCTGCTGGAGGTCACGATCACCGGTGGCGGTTCCGCGGAGGGCGTGACCCGCGCGGACCTCGGCGGGCGCGAGCTGATCCTGCCGCCGGTGGACCGGCCGCCCGGGACGCGTGCGCTGGTCGGGCTTCGTCCGGAGGATGTGATCCTGACTCGCGAACCCGTCACGACCACTTCGGCGCGGAACTGCATTCCCGGGCGGGTCGTGTCCGTGACGCCCGTGCTGGGGCGGCTTCTGGTTGCCGTGGAGGCCGGAGGCATCCTTCGCACGGAGATCACGCCGCAGTCGGCGCGCGAGCTGGGCGTGGAAGAGGGGGCGGAGCTCTACTGTCTGATGAAGGCGTACTCGTTCCGCTGGCGGCACCACCTCTGAGCGGGCCGGGTCACGCCCTCCGCCCGGCGAGTTCGCGTTTCAGGTGGACGAGCCCTCCGAGCAGCCCCTGCCCGACCGCGATCCCGTACGAGAGCAGCGACAGCGCGAGCGCCTTCTCCGGAGCCATGCCTCCGAATGCAAGCAGCGTGACGAACGCCTTTTCCCGCACGCCGATCCCGTTGATGCCGACGGGAAGCATCATTACGCAGAACACGAGCGGTACGGTGGCGAGGTAGGTCATGAACGGCAGGTCCTCTCCCAGCGCGAACTGGATCAGCCAGAAGTGGACGATCAGCAGCAGCTGGAAGCCGAGCGAGATTGCGAAGTTGGCGAGGAGCGCCCGGCGTGCGCGGGAGAAGAGTTCGAAGGCGGCCAGCATCTTGCTGACGGTCTCGCGAACGAATGCGACGGGGAGCTTTGGGGCGATACGCTCAGCAAGGCGGCGAAAGCGGTTGTCGAGTGCGAAATGAAGTCCGCCCCCGGCGATCACCATGGCGAGGGCGAGTGCGGCCGTGATGCGCGGGTCGAGACGCGCGGTCGCGCCCGCCACGACGGCGATCCCCCCGAGCGAGAGCGTGGCGATCAGCCCGATCAGGCGTTCCACGAGGATGACCGTGAGCGACTCGGTGAGTGTCCCGCCTCCTTCGCGCCGGGCATCGGCGGCCCGCACGACATCGCCGCCGATCGAAGACGGCAGGAAGTTGTTGAAGAACAGGCCCACCATGTAGGAGCCGAAGAGTGTGGGGATGGGGATGTTCCGGCCCTGGCTTCGGAGCAGGATCTGCCAGCGCCACGCACCCAGCAGATTCCCCGCCGTGTTGACGGCGAACGCCGCGAGAAGCCACTCCACGCGCACATTGCCGAGCGCGTCGCGAAGCCCGTTGAGGTCCGCCTGCGTGAGCACCCATGCGAGGAGCCCGGCGCTCACGAGAATCCGCGCCGTGCGGATCAGGTGGGTGCGTGCCGTGAAGCCCCCCGGCGGGGGAGCGCTGTCGTTTGCGGCGGGCATCGGTCAGCGAACCCGCCCGGTGCGGGAATCAGGAGGCGTCGACACCGTCTTCCCCCTCCGATCGGGCGATGATGGCCGCGCCGCACGAGTCGCTGAAGACATTGACCGCCGTGCGGTACATATCCAGCGGGCGGTCGATCGCGAGCATCGTTCCGACAATCAGATCCACCTGTGGCCCGCGCAGGTTCACGGCTTCCAGCACGAGGAAGATAATGACGAGCCCCGCCGACGGCACCGCAGCAGCGCCGATAGACGCCAGAAGCGCCGTGATGACCACGAGCAGCTGCTGCATGAAGCCGAGGTCCGCGCCGAGAACCTGCGCGATGAAGAGCACACCGGCGCACTCGTAGAGGGCCGTGCCGTCCATGTTGACGGTCGCGCCCATCGGCAGTACGAAGCTCGACACGCGGTTCGATACGCCGACGCGGTTCTCCACGGCGCGGATCGTGACGGGGAGCGTGGCGCCCGACGAAGAGGTGGAGAAGGCCATCGCCAGCGGTTCGAGCATGTTGCGGAAGTGGACAGCGGGGCGGATTCGCCCGAGCAGCAGGAGCAACAGCGGAAGCACCACGAACAGATGCAGCGTGAGTCCCGCCGCGATCGTCGCCATGTAGAGCGCCAGCGCCTTGAAGGTGGCGATCCCCGAAGTCCCCGCCACACGGGCAATGAGTCCGAAGACGCCGATCGGTGCGAGCCGGATGACGCCCCCGGTGAGGCGCATCATCGCGCGGAAGGCGGCGTCGAAGAACGCGGTGAGCGTGGTGCGTGGCCGCTCGGGAAGCCCGGCGACGGCGACGCCGAAGAGAATGCAAAAGACGATCAGCGGGAGCATGTCGGGTTTCGCGGCGGATTGGAGGAGGTTGTCGGGGACCATGCTGAGCAGGATGTCCATGACCGATCCCGGCGGCGAGAGCTGGGGGAGTTCGCGTGCGGCCGCGCCCCCGATATCCGCGCCGTCACCCGGACGGATGAGGTTCGTCAGCGAAAGCCCGATGAGAATGGCGAGCGCGCTGGAGAGAAGGTAGTAGCCCATCGTCTTCGTGAAGAGTCGGCGAAGCCCCGCGCCGCCCACCGATGCCACGCCGGAGACAATCGAGGTCACGACCAGCGGCACGATGACCATGCGCAGGAGCCGCACGAAGAGCTGGCCGAGCCATTCCACACGATTCGCAAAAGGCTCCCCGCCGATCACGCCCGCCGCGATCCCGGCGGCCATCGCGAGGAAGATCTGCCAATGAAGCCGGAGGTACCAGCGCGGTGCGGGACGGAGTTCCATGGCGGCGACCCTACCCCGGCGCGCGCGCAATGCGCCACGGGGAAATGGCGGCGTGGGGGGGTGCTTCCGTCATTCCCCGCTGATGGTCACAAGGATGTGACGCGGGCGCGGGTGGCGCCGGTGCTCGAAGAGGTAGAGTCCCTGCCAGGTGCCCAGCCCGGCACGCCCCTCCGTTACGGGAATCGTCTCCGAGGTGGAAGTGAGCGCCGCGCGCAGGTGCGACGGCATGTCGTCCGGCCCTTCGGAAGTGTGCGTGTAGTGCGGGGCGTTCTCCGGCGCCCACCGCCGGAAGCTCTCCTCCAGGTCCTTCCGGGCGGACGGGTCCGCGTTCTCCTGAATCAGAAGGCTGGCGGATGTATGCCGGACGAACACATGGCAGCTCCCGGTGCGGATGCCGCTCCCGGCGATGACGGCGGTGACGCGGTCGCTGATGTCGAAAAGCCCCGGGCCTCCCGCGTCCACCCGGATCTCCCTCTGATAAACCACGAGTCTCCTCCTCGCACGGCGTGGAAAGCCTCCGGAACGAACCCAATCTCGGGTAGAATGCCGGTTCTGGAAAGGGGGATCGTCATGAGACGAGCCGTCGTCCTCCTGAGTGGAGGGCTGGATTCCGCCACGGTGCTCGCGCACGCGCTGGACGCGGGCTTCGAGGCGTATGCGCTCTCCTTTGACTACGGGCAGCGCCACCGGCTGGAGCTGGAGCGCGCGGAGGAGATTGCGCGTGCCTCGGGGGTGGTGCATCGCGTCGTGTGCGTGGATCTGGCCGGTTTCGGGGGGTCGGCGCTGACGGCGGACATCCCGGTCCCGAAGGGCGGCCCCGGGAGCGACGGGGAGATCCCCGTGACCTATGTCCCCGCGCGGAACACGGTCTTCCTTTCGCTGGCGCTGGCATGGGCGGAGACGCTGAATGCGCGGAACCTCTTCATCGGCGTGAACGCGCTGGACTATTCCGGGTATCCGGACTGCCGGGCGGACTTTCTCGAAGCGTTCGAGCGCACCGCGAACCTCGCGACGCGGTTTGGCGTGTCGGCGGGCCCGGACGACCGCATTCGCGTCCACGCGCCGCTCCTTCGCATGACGAAGGCGCAGATCGTGCGGCGGGCCGTGGAACTGGGCGTGGACCTCGCACGAACCACGAGCTGCTACGACCCCTCCCGCTCGGGTACGCCGTGCGGGGAATGCGATGCGTGTGTCCTTCGCGTCCGTGGGTTCGCGGAGGCGGGTGTGCCGGATCCGGCCCTGCCCTCCCGGAAGGAGCGGACACCGTGAGCACGCTCCTCGTTCACGAGATCTACCGGTCGATCCAGGGAGAGTCCACCCGCGCCGGGCGGCCGTGTGTCTTCGTTCGCCTGACCGGCTGCGACCTTCGCTGCGCATGGTGCGATACGGAGCACGCCTTTCACGGGGGGACGCGACGCGCGGTGGAGGACATCGTCGCGGAGGCGCTCGGGCTTGGCGAGGGGCTTGTGCTCGTGACGGGCGGAGAGCCGCTCCTGCAGGAGGCTGTCCACGACCTCCTTCGGCAGCTGCTGGACGCAGGCCGGGAAGTGATGATCGAAACGGGCGGGCACCGTGACATTCGCGGAGTGGACGAACGAGTCCTGCGTGTTGTGGATGTGAAGACACCATCGTCCGGGGAATCGGGGAAGGTCTTCCGCGCGAACTTCGACCCGCCCCGGAAGACGGACGAAGTCAAGTTCGTCATCGCGGACCGGGCGGACTTCGACTGGTCGCTGGGCCGAATCCGGGACTTTCGTCTGGAGGGTCGCTGCACTATTCTCTTCTCGGCCGTGTCGGGTCGTCTGGCTCCGTCGCTTCTGGCGGAGTGGCTTCTGGCGTCCGGCATTGAGGCCACGCTGCAGCTTCAACTGCACCGCATTCTCTGGCCGGGAGTTCTCCGGGAGGTCTGATGTTCGCGATCGAGAAGTCCTTTCGGTTTGAGGCGGCGCACTTGTTGCCGAATGTGCCCGAGGGGCACAAGTGCCGCAGGTTGCACGGGCATTCGTTTCGGGTGGATGTGCGCGTCGCGGGGCCGCTGGGCGCTCAGACCGGCTGGGTCGCCGACTACTCGGACCTGAGCAAGGCCTTCCGCCCGGTTCACGATGCGCTGGACCATCGATATCTGAACGATGTGGAAGGTCTGGAGAACCCGACTTCAGAGGCGATCGCCGGATGGATCTGGAAGGAACTCGCGCCGCGTCTTCCGGGACTTGCGCGGGTCGTTGTCCATGAGACCTGTACTTCGCGGTGCGTGTACGACGGCCCGGACGGAGGGGAACGATGAGCGAACGCGTGGAGACCTTTCCCAACCCGAGCCCGGAGCGGGACTACCGGATCGACATCCGTGCGCCGGAGTGGACCGCGCTCTGCCCGATTACCGGGCAGCCCGACTTCGCGGTGATCGAGATCAGTTACATTCCCGACCGGCTGTGCCTGGAGCTGAAGTCGCTGAAGCTCTACATGCACTCGTTCAGGGACCGCGGCGTTTTCCACGAAGCGGTCACCAACGAGATTCTCGATCATCTCCTGGAGAGCTGCTCGCCCCGCCGGATGCGCGTCCGGGGGGAGTTCAGCGTTCGCGGGGGCATCACGACGGTCGTGACGGCGGAGTATCCATCGCTCGGCAGTGGGGGTGGGGCGCCCCCCGCCTCTGACGACTGACTACCGTCGCACAATCCGCACCGTCTCGACGGTTCGGGCGCCGTCCGATTCGGCAAGAACCCGCGCGAAGTACACGCCCGGCGCAACCGAACTCCCTGACGCGCTGTTTCCGTCCCAGCCGACGCGGCCGTGTTCCCCGTCGACCGACGCGATCTCGCGGCCCGTCACATCAAACACGGAAACGGACACTGCTCCGGATCCCATCTGGAAGGTCATGTTCGCGAATGACGGGTTCGGGAAGACGACGCACGGGGCCTCCGGCTCTCCGGCCGCGGGTCCGGCGAACTGCGAGGCCTGGTTTCCGCTCTGCGCTCCGGGGTGGTCTCCGTTCCACGCCATTTCTTCGGGCGGGTTCGATGCGGCGGGAGCCGGGGGCGGGGCGAACGGACGCTCTCCGTCCCACACCGCCTCTTCCGGGCCGAGGTACGCGCCGCGGCTGTCGCGGTCTCCGTCCCAGGGCTCCTCTTCCCGGTGGAGTTGGGCGTCGAAGTCATCCGCCGGACGGTCGCCGTCCCACGGGATTTCCCGGTTCTCAAGGACCGCATCGGGCGCGCCCGGCGTTTCAGGAAGGACCGGGGGAAAGTCGTCGTCCCAGGGAAGGTCGGTGCGACGGTCGCCGTCCATCGAAAGATCCGTGTATTCAAGTCCGGCTGCGTGGGTGTCGGAGAGACCGGCAATCAGCAGGATCGCTCCCGCGAAAGCCGGGAGAAAGCCGAGAGAGCGGAATCGAAGTGCCACCTTGTCAACCTCCTGCGGTTCATCATTCGAACCGCCTGTTCAGTTTGTGATCAATCGGTCGGCCGCGACTGTCGAAATCGGCCACCCGATGCTGCAAAACCCCGCCGGATTCGCCGGCTGCGTTCTGGAGGAGCCTCTTCCGCAAGGAACGGGCCGAAAGCGCAGAGGTGGAGATTCCATGCATCCGCTGCTACGATGAGACGCCTTCCGATGACCGGGGGCTGCCGGAGCGCGCCTTGAAGAGCGGACCCAGACGCAAACGCACACGAAGAGGAACTCCGCGCTCCCGCGGCGGAAGTCGGGGTCGTATTCGCAGAGGGGACCCCAGACTGGACCATGGGCCATCCCGGGAGAAGATCCTCCGCGGCCGCGACAATGAAGGGGCCGTTCCGGAGGAGGCATCCCGAACCGAGCAGGAGGGCGATGTCCGCTTTGGGCGCGTCGTGTCGCTTCGTCGCCGGGAGGTGAGCGTCGTGCCGGAGGGGGAGGAGCGCGCCATCTCGTGTGCGCTTCGCCGCTCCACTCGTGTGCCGCATCCCGATGCGTCCCCGGTGGCCGTGGGGGACCGCGTGCGGTTTCTCGCCGACGGCGCACCGCCCCATGTCCTGACGGAAGTGCTTCCGCGCGAGACACAGCTCTCCCGCATTCGGCGAGGCCGCGAAGAGCAGGTCTTTTGCGCCAATGTGGATCTGGCGGTGGTGGTCGCCTCCGCGGACCAGCCGCCGTTCAAGCCCCGACTCGTGGACCGCTATCTGGTCGCGGCGGGCCGGGGGGGGCTTTCGCCGGTGCTTGTGCTCAACAAGATGGATCTGTCCTCTCCCCCGGAAGTGGATCGGTTTCTCGCCGTCTACCGGGGGCTCGGGATTCCCTGCGCGGCAGTTTCCGCCGAAACAGGGGAGGGCCTTCCGGAACTTGCGGAGATCCTGGCGGGGAAGACCTCGGTCTTCTCCGGGCAGTCGGGTGTCGGGAAGTCGTCGCTTCTCAATCGCCTGCTCCCGGAAGAGAACATTCCCGTCGGAGATGTTCACGCGCAGACCGGAAAGGGACGGCACACCACCACCAGTTCGATGCTGTACGATTTCCCGTTCGGCGGATCCGTCATCGACACGCCGGGAGTCCGCAGCTTTCTTCTGGCGGTGGGGGGGGAGGAGGATGTCGCTCGGTTCTTCCCCGAGATCGCGGAAGCCGGAGAGTCGTGCGCGTTTTCCAACTGCCGCCATGACGGCGACAAGGGATGCGAGGTGGAAGGTGAGGTCCGGGCAGGGCGCGTGTCACGGGAGCGCCTGGAGAGCTTCCGGACGCTCATGGAAGAGGTTCGCTCCGGGAGTCGTCCCGGAGGGTGACCGATCCTCCTTGTCCTGACGGGGGGGGTCTGGTACACGGAAACGGGTGCGAAGGAGAGAGGCCGTGGAAGTTCTCGAAAGCCATGTCGATCCTTCCTCTCCCGCGTTTGCGGAGAACGAGGAACATCATCGTGGGGTTTCCGCTGAACTCGCCGACCGCATGGATGCGGTGCGCGAAGGAGGGGGTGCGGAACTTCGCGCCCGTCACGAGAAGCGCGGCAAGATCTTCGTGCGGGAGCGCGTGCGGCTTCTTTTGGATGACGGGAGCCCGTTTCTGGAGCTGTCGCCGCTCGCGGCGGACGGCCTCTACGGGGGGGCGGCGCCTGCGGCCGGGATCGTCACGGGGATCGGGCGCGTCGCGGGTCGCGAAGTCATGGTCGTCGCCAACGACGCCACGGTGAAGGGCGGCACCTACCTTCCCATGACGGTGAAGAAGCACCTTCGCGCGCAGGAGATCGCCCGGCAGAACCACCTCCCGTGCATCTATCTCGTGGATTCCGGTGGAGCGTTTCTTCCCCTGCAGGCGGATGTGTTCCCCGACCGGGAGCACTTCGGCCGCATATTCTACAATCAGGCCAGAATGTCGGCGGAAGGGATCCCGCAGGTCGCGGTCGTCATGGGGTCGTGCACGGCAGGCGGCGCCTATGTTCCGGCGATGAGTGACGAAGCCGTCATCGTCAAGGAGCAGGGGACGATCTTCCTCGGCGGGCCGCCGCTCGTGAAGGCGGCCACGGGAGAAGAGGTCACCGCGGAGGAACTCGGTGGCGGAGATGTCCACACGCGCATCTCCGGCGTGGCGGATCACCTGGCAGCGGACGACGGCGAGGCGCTGGAGATCGCGCGGACCATCGTCGGGCATCTGAACCATCGCAAGCCGGACACGGTGGTTCGCGCCGCGCCCGAAGATCCGCTCTACAGTCCCGAGGAGATTCCCGGCATCCTCCCGAAGGATGTGCGGACGCCGTATGACTTCCGAGAAGTCCTTGCGCGCATCCTGGACGGGTCGCGGCTTCACGAGTTCAAACCGCGCTATGGCCGCACGCTCATCGCCGGGTTCGGACACATCCACGGGTTTCCGGTGGCCGTGCTTGCGAACAACGGCGTGCTCTTCTCGGAGAGTTCCCAGAAGGCGGCGCATCTCGTTCAACTCGCCACGCTTCGCCGGACCCCGCTGCTCTTCTTCCAGAACATCACCGGCTACATGGTCGGGAAGGACGCCGAACACGGCGGCATCGCGAAGGATGGCGCGAAGATGGTCCACGCCGTCGCGAACGCTCGCGTGCCACGCATCACGGTGATGGTCGGCGGCAGCTTCGGTGCGGGGAACTACGGCATGTGCGGACGCGCGTACTCACCGCGTTTCCTCTTCATGTGGCCGAATGCGCGCATCAGCGTGATGGGCGGCGAGCAAGCCGCGGAAGTGCTGCGCGCGGTCAAGGTGGCGCAGCTTGCGGCGAAGGGCGTGGAGATGTCGCCCGAAGAGCAGAAGGAGTTCATGCGCCCGATTCTCGAAAAGTACGAAGCGGAAGGCAGCCCGTACTATTCGACTGCGCGTTTGTGGGACGACGGAATCATCGATCCGCGCAACACGCGCGATGTACTGGCGCTGGCGTTGTCCGCGTCGCTCAATGCCCCCGTGCCCGACACGCCCTACGGCGTGTTCCGTATGTGATGGGACTCGTCCGCAGTGGTCGGGAGGGAGGCGTTCTTCGGCTCTCTTTGAATCGGCCCGACGCGCGAAACGCGCTCTCGGCAGCGCTCATTCGGGAACTGACATCCGTGTTGACGGAGGCCGCCGCGGATGAATCCGTGCGCGCGGTCGTGCTTCGCGGCGAAGGTCAGGACCTGTGTGCGGGTGCGGATATCGCGGAGATGAAGGCAACGGGGGCCGCCTCCCGCGAGGAGAATCTGGCCGATGCGCAGACGCTCCAGAGTCTCTTCGAGTCGATCCATGCGTTCCCGCGCCCCGTCATCACGCGTGTTCACGGAAATGTCTTCGGCGGCGGCGTCGGTCTCGTGGCGGCGGCGGACATGGCGATTGCGGAACGCGGCGCGCGCTTCGCCTTTTCCGAGGTCCGGCTGGGAATCCTCCCCGGCGTGATCAGCCCCTATGTCGTGCGCAGAATCGGCGAAGCCAACGCGCGTCGGCTCTTCCTGACGGGAGAGCGGTTCGGAGCAGAGGCGGCGGCGGACATCGGACTGGTGGGTGAGGTCGTGGCGAGCGACGAACTGGACACCGCGGTGGAACGGCTGCTGGCCCTTCTTCTCGCGGGAAGCCCGGACGCGCAGCGGCGCATCAAGGAACTGCTGCGTGCGCTCTCCGGCGCGACGCCGACGGAGGCCGCGGCCAGGACCCCGGCCATGATCGCCCGGGCGCGGGCCTCGGCAGACGGGCAGGAGGGGCTGGCGGCATTCTCGGAGCGCCGCCGCCCGTCGTGGGCTCCGGAGCGGGAGGAGGACGCCTCATGAAGCGCGTACTGGTGGCCAATCGAGGCGAGATCGCGTGCCGGGTGATGGCCGCGCTTCGCGAGGAAGGAATGGACTCGGTCGCTGTCTACAGCGAAGCCGACCGGGAGGCGGCTCATGTTCGCGCGGCGGATCGGGCCGTCGAGATCGGGCCGGAATCGCCTGCGGAGTCGTATCTCAACGCGGAGCGAATCCTCCAGGCCGCACGCGAGGTGGAAGCCGACGCCGTGCATCCGGGTTACGGGTTCCTTGCGGAAAACGCGGACTTTGCCGCGGCGGTGGAGGACGCGGGGCTTGTGTTCATCGGCCCGGCGCCGGAGACGATCGCGCTTCTGGGCGACAAGCGTCGTGCTCGTGCCGCGGCAGTCTCGGCGGGGGTCCCGGTCGTGCCCGGCTGGGAGGGAGATGCGTCCGACATCGCCGGTGCGACCGCAGCGGCGGAGGACATGGGCTGGCCCGTGCTTGTGAAGGCGGCGCTCGGCGGCGGCGGCAAGGGAATGGCGCGCGTCGAGTCCGCGGGCGAACTGGCGAGCGCCATGGAAGGCGCGGCCCGGGTGGCGTCGTCCGCGTTCGGCGATGCGTCGCTCTATCTGGAGAAGTGGATCGCCCGGCCACGCCATGTAGAGGTGCAGGTTCTCGGAGACGGGCGCGGCGGGGTCGTCCACCTGTTCGAGCGCGAGTGCACGCTCCAGCGGCGTCATCAGAAGATCGTGGAGGAGTCCCCGTCGCCCGCGCTTGGGGATCGGCTCCGCACCGCGCTCACCGATGCCGCAGTGGCCGTCGCGCGGGAGGCCGCATACCGATCGGCCGGAACCTGCGAGTTCCTGCTCGATCCGAATGGCGGATTCTACTTTCTGGAAGTGAACGCGCGCATTCAGGTGGAGCATCCGGTTACCGAACTCGTGACGGGACGGGATCTCGTGCGGGAGCAGCTTCGGATGGCCGTTACCGGAGAACTCGGCTTCGCGCAGGAGGAGGTCACGCGGCACGGCGCCGCCGTGGAAGCGCGTCTCTACGCGGAAGATCCCGACGATGCCTTCCTGCCGCGTGCCGGCGAACTCCTGCGCGTGGAGTTCCCCCGGCGGCCGTGGTTGCGTGTGGACTCCGGCGTGGCCACGGGAGACTGCGTGTCGTCTTCGTACGATCCGATGCTCGCGAAGGTGATCACCTGGGGCGCGGATCGTGCGGAAGCGTGGTGGCGGCTGCGCCTTGCGCTCGACGAAACCGTGATCCACGGGCCGGGCACGAACCTGCCGTTCCTGCGTGACCTTCTCGCGGACGACGCGGTGGCGTCCGGGGAGTACCACACCACCATGGTGGAAGAGGAGTTCCTGCCGCGTCGCGCTGAAGAGAAGGAAGGTACGGCGGATCTTCTTCTGGTGGCCGCCGCTCTTGCGGATTCGATGAACCTGGCCGCGGGGGGGGCGGGCACCGATCGCGCGAAGGGGGCACCCGCCCATCCCGATCCGTGGGACACGATGGTCGGTTGGCGTCTTCGCGGACGCGCGGGAGGTGGCTCGTGAAGCTCGTCTTTCGCTCGGGAGGGGAAGACCGGGAAGTGCGCGTGGAGACCACGCCCGACGGCGCGGCGTTCGTGGAGTCGGGGGAGCTTTCCGGGGAGTTCCGCGCCACGCCGCTTGGCCCGGGCGCGTTCCGGATGACGGGTGCCGGGGGGTCGTGGCGCGTGCGCGTGGACGCCGCGGATTCCGCGCGCCATGTGACCATCCTCGGCGAAGGGCACGCCGTCCTGGAGAAGGGGGGCGGGCGTCCGCGTCGCCATGAAGTTCCCGAGGGCGGACTCGTTTCGCCCATGCCGGGCACCGTGACGGAAGTGCATGTCTCGGTCGGGGAAGAGGTGGCGAACGGGCAGGCTCTCCTCGCGGTCGAGGCGATGAAGATGGAGATCGCAGTGACGGCGCCCTTCGCGGGAACCGTCACTGCGCTGCATGTGGCCGCCGGAGACCCCTGCGACGCGGATCAGGTTCTGGCGGAAGTGGAGCCTGTCGGGAGCGAGGAATGAGCGCGCCGCTTCCCGAGCGGGTGCGTGTGGTGGAGGTCGGGCCGCGGGACGGACTGCAGAACGAACCCCGTGCGCTTGGGACCCGCGTGAAGCTGGACTTCGTCGAAGCACTGGCGGAATCCGGACTGACCGACATCGAGGTGAGCAGTTTCGTTCGGCCCGATCGCGTGCCGCAACTCGCGGACGCGGACGAGGTCTTCGCCGCACTGGACGAGAAGCCGGGCGTGCGCTACTGGGCGCTTGTCCCCAACGAGACCGGACTCCGTCGGGCACTGGAAGTCGGGGTGCGCCACATCGCCGTGCTGGCGTCGGCGACGGAGGGCTTCTCCCGTGCGAATGTGAACGCAGGTGCGGGTGAAGCACTGACGAGTCTGGAGCCGGTCGTTGCGTTGGCTCGGCACGCGGGGGCGGAGGTCCGCGGCTATGTCTCCACGGTGTTCGGGTGCCCCTACGATGGAGAGGTCCCCCCCCGGCAGGCCGCCCGCGCGACGAAGGCGCTCTTCGACATGGGGTGCTCAGAAGTGTCGCTGGGCGATACCATCGGCGTGGCGGTGCCGACGGACATTCCCCGCGTGCTGGAGGCGCACGACGCGGCCGGTGTGGAGCGAAGCCGCCTCGCGCTGCATCTGCATGACACGCGCGGAACGGCGCTCGCGAATGTCTGGGCGGGGCTGACGGAAGGGATCACGGTGTTCGATGCCTCTGCCGGGGGGCTGGGGGGGTGCCCCTTCGCTCCGGGCGCGGCGGGCAACCTGGCGACGGAGGATCTCCTCCACCTCCTCCACGGGACGGGAATCGGGACGGAGGCGTCCCTTTCGGGTGTCGCGCGCGCATCCGGCCTCATCGGGCGGGAACTGGCTCACCCGCTCCCCTCCCGTGCCCTCGCCGCCTTCCGGGGCAGCAGGGGGCGGGCATCCGACTCCTGAGTGTGGTAGAATACCTGCGGTGCGCTGCCACCCCGGCGGCACCGCACTCACGGGTATGAACCCGTGCCTCCCCGCCGGTCAGGAACCGCCCATGTTTCGCACGCATTCTCGCATTGCGGTCCTCGCAGTTCTCCTGTCGGTGGCGCTGTCCGGTTCGGCGGATGCGCTCCGGCTCATGACCTTCAACATCCTGAACTACTCCTCGGGCAGGGAAGCGGATTTCCGAACCGTCATCGCGGATGCCCAGCCGGATGTGCTGGTGGTGCAGGAGATTCTCTCGCAGAGCGGGGTGGATCGTTATCTCTCGCAGGTGCTGAATACGCTGGAGCCGGGTGAATGGGCGGCCGGCCCGTTTGTGAACGGCTACGACACCGACAACGGGATCTTCTACCGAACTTCCAGCGCGCAGTTCATTTCCCACTATGTGGTCGGGACCGCACTTCGCGACATCGACGAATGGACGATCCGCCCGGCAGGCGTGACCAGCCCGTCGGCGAATGTCCGCCTCTATGTCGTGCATCTGAAGGCGAGCCAGGGTTCGTCGAATCAGGCGAAGCGTCTTGCGGAAGTGACCGCCATGCGAACGCGCATGGAGACCTTCCCGGCGGGGGAGACGTATTGCGTGATCGGAGACTTCAACATCTACTACAGCTCGGAATCCGCCTATCAGTACATGCTCTCCACGGGCGGGGGGACGGCGGGTGTGGTGCAGGATCCCATTTCGTCACCGGGGAACTGGCATAACAACGCCGGGATGTCGTGGATCCACACGCAGTCGCCCCGAACCACGCAGTTCGGCGGCGGGGCGAATGGCGGCATGGATGATCGCTTCGACATCATTCTCGTGTCGCCCGCTTTCCAGGACGGGCAGGGCTGGGATGTGCTCCCGGCTACCTACACCTCGCACGGGAATGACGGGCTGCACTACAATGTCGCGCTGACGGACCCCCCGACGAACGGGGTCGTCCCGCAGGCGGTCGCGCAGGCCATTCACGATTGTTCCGATCACCTGCCGGTCTATGTGGACCTGGAGATCCCGGCGGTCCTCTCCGTCCCGTCGTCTTTGAATCTGGGACGCGCAGTCACGGGAGGGTCCGCATCGGCGGATCTGGCCGTGGCGAACGCCGCCCTCCCCCCGGCGGACGATCTGGACTACTCGCTCTCTTCCGGCGGCTCGTTCTCCGCGCCGGGCGGGTCGTTTGTCGCGGCGGCGGGCGTTCCGGGGAATGCGCACGCAGTCGCGTTGACCGAAACGACTCCGGGGGATTACGCCGGCTCCGTCACCGTCACCTCGGACGACCCGGATCACCCGGCGGAGGCGGTCGCGCTTTCCGGCACCGTGGTGGCGCACGCCCGTCCGAGTACGAGCGCCGGGTCGGAGACGGCTTCGGAGAGCGTGGACTTCGGCGTTCAGCTTCCGGGCGCGTTTCTCGAAGCGGCTGCTCTCGTGCACAACTTCGGCTACGGATCTCTTCAAGCGCTTCTGGAAGTGGATGGCGCGTCGCTTACCGGAGACCCGCGCTTTTCGCTGGTGGCGGGGTCGGTTCCGCAGACCGTGGGCGGAAGTCCGGCGCTGTGGAGCGTGGAGTTCGATGGCTCCGGCGCTCCCGGGGGGCTTTATGAAGCCTCGCTCACGCTGTCCACGCGGGACGAACCGGGGCTTTCCGGCGCCACGGGCCTTACGGATGTGGTCTGGAACTTCACCGTGACCATCTCCGGCGACGGAACCGGCGTGGAGCTGGAGACCGGTCCGACGAGAGCGGGTTTCGTGTGGGTGGCTCCCAACCCCTTCCGTGCGGACACCGGCATTCAGTACGGGCTGGAGCAGCCGGGTGCGGTCTCGCTCCAGATTCACGACATTGCCGGGCGGCTCGTGCGGACGCTGGTGAAGCAGTCCGAGGGTCGCGGCGACCACACGGTTCGCTGGGACGGACGCGATGCCCGCCACCGGATGATGGCGCCCGGGATCTACTTCGCCCGCCTCACCACTCCGGACGGGTCGGATGTGCGACGGATTGTCCGCATCCGCTGACCATTCGCCGGAACGACGTCGTCGGTCGGCACTGGATGTCGACCGACGGCGCTTCACGCACCGCACTCTCCGCACTCTCCGCCACGGATGTCCCCCGGCGATCTGATTGCGCCGTCTGCTCAGCCTCTGCCCTCTCCCCGAACTTCGCTGGCACGCAGTTTGCGTTCAACATTGCGCAGGCAATGCCTACGCGCTCGCGTGGCCCGGAAAGGGCCTTACAGCGGGATCTCGCCGCGGTGAGTGTTTCGCGACAATGCGCGGTCCCGACTCTCCGGAATCGCGACCGGAGATCAGGCCATCTTCATTCGGCGAGATGACTTCGCGAAAGTCGGGGGGTATCCCGCGATCCCGGTCATGGAGGATGTTGCCGTGAGTCGCGCCCTCAAGCGGCTGAGTCCACCCTTGTGCATTCGGGAACCGGTTGTGACTTCCAGTCGCCGCTGGGAGGAGAACGGCGTCTTCCGAACCATCCTCCTCATGTGGCGTCTTCGTCTGGCCTACGCGCTCGGGGTCGGCCCGGCTCAACTTGCCAGGCTCTACCGGGACTGAACTCCGTCAGCGCTTCACCGTCATGCTGGAGAGCAGTTTCTCGTTCGTGGGATAGCGGGAGAGCAGTTCCAGCAGGAAACTCATGGCTTCATGGGGTTTCATGGCCGTCATGTGTCGGCGAAGCAGGTGGATGCGGCCGAGAGCCTCGGCGTTCTCCAGCTTTTCTTCCTTCCGGGTTCCGGACTTCTCAATGTCCACGCACGGGAAGATGCGCTTTGTGAAGAGTTCACGGGAGAGGAACAGTTCCATGTTCCCGGTGCCCTTGAACTCTTGAAAGATGACTTCGTCCATTCGGGAACCCGTGTCAATCAGTGCCGTGGCGACAATCGTCAGGCTGCCCCCGTCTTCGATTTTGCGGGCCGAGCCGAAGATCTGACGCGGGACGAGCATGGTCTGAGAGTCCAGCCCGCCGGAAAGTGTCCGCCCGCCGGAATCCACCATGGTGTTGTATGCGCGGGCCAGTCTTGTGATGGAGTCCAGAAGCAGAACGACATCCTCGCCCTTGAGGACATGCTCAAGCGCTTCATTGACGCACGCTTCGGAGACCTGGATGTGGTCGCCCGTGGACATGTCACTGGAGGCCGCGCGCACTTCGGCGGTGGTGTTCCTGCGGAAGTGTGTGACCTCTTCCGGGCGCTCGTCCACAAGGAGCACATACCGTCTGATGTCCGGGTGATTCTCGCCGATCGCGTTCGCCATGTTGATGAGAAGCGTGGTCTTTCCCGCCATGGGTGGCGCGACAATCAGGCAGCGTTGTCCGCGCCCGATGGGAGTGACCAGGTCCAGCACCCGGGTGGTGACCTCCTCCGGCGTGGTCTCCATCCGGAGGCGCTCGAACGGGTCGATGCTGATGCCCTGCTGAAGGAGCTTGAGCGCCGGGATCTCGCCGATCGGGACGCGCGGTTTCCGGGCACCTCCCGAGCGGCGGCGTCCTCCGGAGGAACCGTTCCCCCGGCGGGTATTCCCCTGTCCGCGTGTCGTGCCGTCTGCCGCGCGCGAATCGTAGATGCCCCCTCGCGAACGGGAGGGGTTGCGCGAGTTCCCGGAGTTGCCGGAGTTCCCGGAGCGTCGGTTCCCGGAGTTGCCGCCGCGCCGGTTGCCGTCGGCTCCTCCGGCGTTTCCGCTCTGGGGCGAACCCTCGCCGGAGCGTTTTGGGGAGTTTCCCCTCTGAGACGAGCGCGACCTGCGCGAACGCGATCTGCGGGAACGCTGGTTGGAGTTGGGTTGGGTCAAGAGTTCTCCACGGCATCGGCGGGGACCGAGCCGGACTGGTAGGGGTGATCCGTTGCGGGAGTGTATCCCGCGCTGAAGTGCTTTGCCATCAATCCTGTCGTTCTCATCAGGCCGTCACGCGGAGCGCACCAAGACGCGCAGGCGAGGAACTCGGCCGGGAACAAGGAACTTGCTCAGGGCGTACCGGGGACACTCTCCGGACAGCCCCTCGCCGTCCGACGCTCCCCGGTCGGGAGCGGGAATCGACCCGATTGTCGGGTCCGTCTACGGGCGACGGGATTCACCCATCTTCCCGGACTGGATTCCCATACAGGATACACGATTTCCCGTGCGATTCCAGCCCCGAATCTTGCCGGAGCCGCTCCTCAGTCCATCCGAATACACCATTCATCCGCCCCCGGCAAGCACCATCGGCAGCGGTTTGAAGGCGAGTCCACTCTCTTCTTATCGGCACCGGACGGAGTGAGCTGGAGTTCGCATCGCTCACCTCGCAGCAGAGGCGGTCAGGAGCTTCGTCACGAGGGCGGCATCCCACGATGCACTCCCGACAAACCATCGACCTGCCGCCGTGCGAGCCGAAAACCAGACGGCCAGCCGTCCGCCCTCCACCAGTCCCGTCGATCGGTAGATGGCGTTGGTGTCCAGAAACTCCGGCCCGTTTTCGAGCAACGGTTCCGGGCGAAATGCCCAGCGATTGAGATCGACGCTGGCCCCCAGCCACAGGTGCAGGTCGAACGGGTCCTCCGCATCCGTCCTTCTTGCGCACAGCAGCGCGCACCATCCGCCTTCAATCGGGAAGAGATCGATGTGCCAAGGGCGAATGCCGGGAAGACCGGTCGTGAGTTCTCCGGCGGGTTCGCCGAAGTGAGTCAGGTCCGCCGACGGCAGCCAGATGATCCTTTGCCGACCCGGCTGAACCGCGTACAGCCGCCACTTCTCCCCGACGCGAACGATTGCCGGAGAGAGGGAGAGCGGGTCCGTGTCCAGATCCCAGCGCAGAACGGTCTCCGGGTCCGACCAGGCGATGCCGTCCGGGCTTCGGACAACGCGGAGGTCCTGGAAGTGAAGGCTGTCGGGACGGTACTCCCGCCTTTGAGTCTCCAGAAAAAAGAGAAGGAGCTCGTCTCCGGATACGACCAGATCGGGATCGCAGTTGTGATCGTACGGGGGGCGCCCCACGATGGGGTTTACTCCCGGCGCGGGTTCCTTCCAGACGATCCCGTCCCCGCTGCGGTAGACGGAGGGGTTCTCGTACTTCTCCCCGGCCCAGGGGTAGGGGGTGACGGCCATCCAGAGCGGGCCGTTGCCGGGGAACCGGGCAACATCCGGATGGACCACCTGTCCGGCACCGTCATAGGTGTCGAAGAAGAGCATCTGCGGCTCACCGGGCGGGTCGAATGCGGTGGGGCCGGGAGGGGAGCAGGCGGCCAGAAGAGCGGGCAAAACCGTCAAGAGAGAAGAAACGCGCCGAACCAGCCCTCCGCAGGGTGGAGAGACGAGGCCGGAGTGCCGATTCACCCGGACAGGGTGGTCCGGATTCCGGTACCATCCGCGCCGGGTTTTCGCCGGATCGAGCATGATCCCTCGGTCCTCTCTCCTGTTCTCCGGAAAGGTTGCCATGCGTCCGCATCGTACATTCCCCGTGGTCCCCCGTCTGCCCGAATCCCTGACACGCCTGGGGGAGCTTGCCGGCAATCTCCGATTCAGCTGGGACCACGCGACGGTGGACCTCTTCCGGATGATTGACCGGGATCTGTGGGAGCAGTGCGGACGGAATCCGGTGCTCTTTCTCGGGAGCGTTCCGCAGTGCCGCCTGGAGGAGTGCGGCACCGACGATGCCATCCTCGCCAATCTCGAAAAGGTCTGGCGCGATCATTCGCGCTATCTTGCGAGCGACCGGACCTGGTTCACCAAGTCGGAGCGCCCCGACTCCCCCGCACGGATCGGCTACTTCTCCGCGGAGTTCGGGCTGGCATCCTGCGTGCCGATCTACTCCGGTGGGCTCGGTATTCTCGCCGGGGACCATCTCAAGTCCGCGAGCGATCTGGGGCTGCCGCTCACCGGCGTCGGGCTTTTCTACCAGCGCGGGTACTTCCGACAGTACCTGAACTCCGAAGGGTGGCAGCAGGAGAACTATCCGGCGAATGACTTTCACAACCTCCCGGTTCGCCCGGCTCAGAGCGCAACCGGAGGCGAACTGCGCATCGAACTGGACCTTCACGGACGAACCCTGAATGTGGCCGTCTGGGAGATGAAGATCGGGCGGGTGCCGCTGATTCTTCTCGACACCAACCTGAGTACCAACGACCCGGACTTCCGTGCCATTACCAGCGATCTCTACGGAGGGGGGGCAGACCTCCGCCTTCTTCAGGAGTTCGTGCTTGGCGTTGGTGGGTTGCGCGCGCTGGCGGCGCTTGGCAGGACACCGGATGTCTGCCACATGAACGAAGGGCACTCGGCGTTTCTCGCCCTGGAGCGAATCCGTGTCCTGATGGAGGAGGGGCTCTCCTTCGCCGAGGCCCGCGTCGCGGCGTCCGCCTCGATGGTGTTCACGACGCATACGCCGGTTCCGGATGCCATCGACCTCTTCTCCACCGAACAGATGGAGAGCGTCTTCGGAGAGTGGCGGGGAGCATTGGGTCTCTCCTCCGAGGAACTCATGGATCTCGGTCGCGAGCACCCGGGAGCCTCCGGCGCACCTTTCAACATGGCGGTGTTTGCGTTGCGCATGGCCAGTCACGCCAACGGGGTGAGCGCGCTTCACGGCAAGGTCTCCCGCGGGATGTGGAACTTCCTGTGGCCCGGGCTCCCGGAGGAAGATGTGCCGATCGGTTCCGTGACCAACGGCATTCACTCCCAGACCTGGGTGTCCCGCGAAATGCGGGAGCTGTTCGACCGCCACCTCGGGCCCCGGTGGTGCCGGGACCCGGAGGACCGAACGATCTGGGACGGCGTGGATCGCATTCCTGACGAGATCCTCTGGCGCACTCGCGAAGTGCAGCGGCAGCGTCTGGTCTCCGTGGTTCGCTCTCGACTTCGGGAGAGACTGGTCGCGGCGAATGCCACTCCGGTGGAGGTCGCGGCAGCGGAGGGCGTGCTCGATCCGTCCGCGCTCACGATCGGGTTTGCGCGCCGGTTCGCTCCCTACAAGCGGGCGGATCTCCTGCTGGCGGACCCCGATCGGCTGCGCGCGATCCTGACGAATCCCGACCGGCCTGTGCAGTTCGTGTTCGCGGGGAAGGCGCACCCGCGCAACGACGCGGGGAAAAAGCTCATCCAGGAAATCGTCCGCTTCTCGCGGCTGCCGGAGGTTCGCGGGAGGGTCGTCTTTGTAGAGGACTACGACATGGATGTGGCCGCGCGTCTCGTTCAGGGAGTCGATGTCTGGATGAATACTCCGCGCCGCCCGCTCGAGGCCAGCGGAACCAGCGGCATGAAGGCATCCATCAACGGCGTGCTCAACATGAGCGTGCTCGACGGCTGGTGGGACGAAGCCGCCGGAGAGCGGCTGGGGTGGTCGATCGGGAATGGCGAGGTCTACGACGACTCCACCACACAGGATTCGATCGAGTCCGGCGCCATCTACGATCTGCTGGAGAATGAGATCGCGCCTCTCTTCTACGAGCGGTCCCGGGATGGCATCCCCGAACAGTGGATAGGCATGATGAAGGAGACGATTCGGGGGATCTGCCCGGAGTTCAACACCAACCGCATGGTGCGGGAGTATGCGGAGCAGTACTACTTCCCCGTGGCGGACCGGTCCGCGCGACTGGCCAGCAACGGGAACGGAGCCACGCGGGAGCTGGCTGCGTGGATGGAGCGTGTCGCATCGGTCTGGGACGCCGTCGAGATCCGCGAGATTCGCACCGGTGATCCGGCGGGGCTGACCGTCGGCTCCACGGTGGGCGTTCGCGCTCGCGTGGCGCTGGGCGGCCTGTCGGAATCGGATCTTCTCGTCCAGATCTACCACGGCGCGGTGGACGCGCAGGGGGAACTGGCAGGTGCCGAAGGTGTCCGGATGATCATGGACGGTACTCTGGAGGCAGGCGAAGCGTGGTTCTCGGGCGAAGTGCCCTGTCCGGTCACCGGCCAGCGGGGCTTTGCCGTTCGCGTCCTGCCGAGGCACGCCGATCTGCCCCATCCGTTCCTCCCGGGGCTCATCCGCTGGGACTCGGACCCCCCGCGAGGATCCCGCGAGGCGGCCGGGGCGATCACCCGCTGACAAGAACGGACTCACGCTGCTCCGCGGATTGCGCTACCCTCCGCAGGGCCTCCTGAATACCTTTGCTGCAGCACCGGGAACCGGGCTTGCCGCGCCGGACTGATCGGGCGTGGGGCCTTCCCCCCGGCGGATACAGAGAGGATCGAAGAATCATGGCCACTCAAACTGCTCCGCTGGAGCTGCCCACCAGCGGAAAGATCCACCAGAACCTGTCGACACCGGCTCTCGTGGAGCTGGCGCTTGCACGCGCCGAGGGCTATCTCTCGGCCAACGGGGCTCTCGTCGTCGAGACGGGCGAACGAACCGGCCGCTCCCCGAACGACCGCTTCATCGTGGATGAACCTTCCGTTCACGACGAGATCTGGTGGGGGGACATCAATGTCGCCGTGGACGAAGCCGTCTTTGAACGGCTCTACGCCAAGGTCAAACCGCACATGGCGGACCGAGACCACTTCGTCTTCGACGGTTTTGCGGGTGCGGACCCGGAATACCGAATGCCCGTGCGTATCATCTGCGAGAAGGCCTGGCACGCGCTCTTCGGGCGCACGCTGTTCGTTCGCCCGACGCCGGAGGAACTGGAATCCCACACGCCGGAGTTCACCGTCATCAATGCGTGTGAAGTCAGCGCGGATCCCAGGACGGACGGCACGAACTCCCATGTCTTCGTCGTGGTCTCCCTGGAACGGCGGACCGTTCTGATTGGCGGGACGCACTACGGCGGAGAGATCAAGAAGTCCATCTTCTCCGTGATGAACTACCTGCTCCCGGGGCGGAATGTCCTCCCGATGCACTGCTCGTCGAACATTGGAGAGGACGGCGACACCGCGCTCTTCTTCGGGCTGTCCGGCACGGGCAAGACCACCCTCTCCGCAGATCCCGCCCGTCGGCTCATCGGAGACGATGAACACGGCTGGAGTGATCGCGGCGTCTTCAACTTCGAGGGCGGCTGCTACGCGAAGGTCATTCGCCTGTCCCGGGAAGCCGAGCCGCAGATCTACGATGCCATCCGGTTCGGTTCCATCGTGGAGAATGTGATCACTTCGGATGGGCCTCGCGTCATCGACTACGATGACGACACCAAGACGGAGAACACGCGCGCCACTTACCCGGTGGAGTACATCGACAACTGCGTGATCCCCGGGGTCGGCGGGCATCCGCGGAACATCATGTTCCTCACGGCGGATGCGTTTGGCGTGCTGCCTCCCATTGCCCGGCTCACACCCGGGGAGGCCATGTTCCACTTCATCTCCGGGTACACGGCGAAGGTGGCGGGTACGGAGGCGGGCATTACGGAGCCGACGGCCACATTCAGCGCGTGCTTCGGAGCCCCTTTCCTTCCGCTGCATCCCACCCGCTACGCCCGGATGCTGGGCGAGCGGATGGAGGAGTACGGCGCTCATGTGTACCTCGTGAACACGGGGTGGTCGGGCGGCCCGTACGGCGTAGGGGCACGGATGTCCATTGCTCACACACGGGCGCTCATCACCGCCGCCTTGAGCGGAGATCTGGACGGCGTGGAGTACACGAAAGACCCGGTGTTCCACTTCGAAGTCCCGGCATCCTGTCCCGGGGTTCCTTCCGAAGTGCTGACTCCGCGGAATACCTGGGCGGACAAGGACGCCTTTGATGCCAAGGCCGCGCACCTCGCGCAGCTCTTCGTGAAGAACTTCGAGAAGTACCGTTCGGAGGCGACACCCGAGGTGATCGCCGCCATACCCCGGACCTGATCCGGACAAGGAGGAAATCCGTGCATCTGAAAACCCTGGCTTTGCTGTTTCTGATTCCGCTGCTCGTGGGTTGCGGGGGCGGGGGAGAGGCCCCTTCGCCGAAGTCCGCGGTTCCTGAAGGGGCCGTGGTGATCGGCCAGGAACTCACGCGAACTGAGCCCGTGACGCTGGCGACGGTCCAGAGCGCGCCGGAAACCTACTTCGAACAGACGATCCTCGTCGCTGCCACCGCGGAGTCCGTCTGCCAGTCCATGGGCTGCTGGATGACTGTTCGCGAGGGCGAAGGCGAGATCGTCTGGGTTCGCTGGGGCGAAGGCTGTGGCGGGGAGTTCGCTTTCCCGAAGGACATTGCGGGGAAGCGCGTGCTTCTGGAGGGATCGATCTATCCGAAGGAGATCTCTGAAGAGGATGCGGAGCACATCGCGGAGGAGAGCGGCGGCATGACGGCGGAGGAGATCGCGGGCAAGGCGTTCGAGATCAACGCGACGGCATGCGTCATTCTCCCGGGAGCGGAGGAATCCGCGAAGTCCTAGTCCGGGTGTCTTGATGAGAGCAGGCGGGGGGGGACCGGGCGTCCGCCCCCGCTTTGCTGTCTACTCCGGCTTGACGAAGTCCGGCGGAGTGTTCGCCCCGGCGCCGAAGAAGAAGGCCTCCATCTCTCTCAGGAGGATCTTCTGATGCGCGTCCGTGGCGAGATTCAGACGGTATTCATTGATGATCATCGTCTGGTGACGGGTCCACTCTTCCCAGGCGTCCTGGGAGATCTCTTCGAAGATGCGCGTTCCGAGTTCTCCGGGGACCGGAGGATGCTCGAGGCCCTCGGCCTCCCGGCCGAGCTTTGCGCACCGGATCATGCGGGTCATGGGCGGTTCTCCATCGGTGAAGGTCGGCGTTCGCCCGGAAGGATAACCCGACCCGGTGGGCTGTGTCGCGGGAAGTCCGCGCATTGAGGACAGGTCACTCCGGCTTGTCGCTTCCAGTCCGACGGAGATCCGCAAACGAGTGAATCCCGGTGGAATGTCCGTCGGTCCAGGACGGCTGGAGCGCGTAGCGACCCAGCGAGCGAAGGACGACCGGACGAACACTTCTCGGGACGCGGTCCAGACTCGGGAGTTTTTCACGGGTCCACTCTTCCACGCACTCGGCGCAAGGGCAGGCCATCCGCAAATCGTAGGCGCGGTGGAAGGTCTTCTCACCGTCGGCCCACTGGATTCCCAGAAGATCGTCCGCCGCCTGCCAGACGCGGGAAGGCGTGGCCGGGTCCGCCTGAGCGCCCGGCGCGTCCGGTGCGTCGGGCGGGTCGGGGACCTGCCTGTCGCCGAGATCGGTCCAGTCCACTCGGAACTCGCCGGGCGCATCGTCGCGGATGCGCGCCATCTCCGCCACGACCGTGCGCGTGATGGTGTCCATGGCCACGCTGACCGGACTCTCCGGGTCTGCCGCGGCCAGCGGGACGCCGTCGTCGCCGGATGCCGTGACCGCCGGGTCGACGGGAATGCGGCCGAGGAAGGGCAGCTCCAGTTCTCTCGCAGCGCGTTCTCCGCCGCCCGCTCCGAAGAGGTCCGCCGACTCCCCGCAGTCCGGGCACGCGAAAGCGGACATGTTCTCCACCAGCCCGAGGATCGGAACCCGGAGCACGCGAAACGCGCCGATCCCGCGGCGGGTGTCCGCGACGCTCATGTCCTGCGGGGTCGTCACGAGGACGGCGCCGGAGAGCGCGACCTCCTGCGAAATCGCGAGGATCGCGTCGCCGGTTCCCGGAGGCAGGTCGAGAACCAGAAGGTCCAGTTCGCCCCACTCCACTTCGGTCAGCAACTGGCGCAGCGCGGAGGAGACCATCGGGCCCCGCCAGATGACGGGCGCACCGGGAGGGGCGACATTCGCGACAGAGAGATAGCGAACGCCGTGCCGTGTGATCGGGACGGCGTGCAGCCCGTCGGAGGAGATCTCCGGGCGCTCGCCCGAGCCGAACATGGTGGCCGCAGAGGGGCCGTGGATGTCGGCGTCCAGAAGGCCGACCTTCAGGCCGAGGCGAGCTGCGCTCACCGCGAGGTTGACGGCGACCGTGGACTTGCCGACGCCTCCCTTGGCGCTGTGGACCGCCAGAACATCGTGGATGCCGGTGAGTACCGCGGGTGCGGGCGAAGACATGGCGGCCTCCTAGGCGCTGAGGACGCGGAACGGGTTGCGTTTCATGGCGAGGCCTCCGAGCGCGGTGGCGACCTGCACCGCCAGCGCATGAAATACCGCGGCTCCGGGCGTGCCGCCCTCCGGCGGGCCGGACGGACTCTGGTACGCGGCCGGGTCCAGCGGGATGCCGGTGAGCAGGGGAACATCCGCCTCTTGCGACAGTCGCTCTCCGCCGCCCTCTCCGAAGACGGTGTGCCGCTTCCCGCAGGAGCATTCCCAGTGGGCCATGTTCTCCACGAGTCCCACGACGGGGATCTTCGCGTCCTGGAACATGCGCAGGCCACGACGCGCGTCGATGAGCGCGATCTCCTGCGGTGTCGTCACGACGAGCGCTCCGGTCACCGGAAGAGACTGCGTCACCGTGAGCTGGACATCTCCGGTTCCCGGCGGAAGGTCCAGCACGAGGATGTCCAGGTCCTCCCAGGCGGCACTCGCGAACTGCAACACCATCTGATGCAGCATGGGGCCTCGCCAGACGACCGCCTGATCCTCCGGGATGAGGTGGCTCATGGAGAGAAAGTCCACGCCCTGGATTCGTGCGGGGGAGAGCTTCTGGCCCTCATGGATGCCGGGGGCTCCCGGATCACCCAGCGCGAGCGCCGCGGACGGGCCGTGAATGTCGGCGTCCAGAAGGCCGACGCGAAGCCCCATGCGTGAGAGCGCGACCGCAAGGTACGCGCTGACCGTGGATTTCCCGACGCCGCCCTTGCCGCTTGCGACCGCAAGCACCGTCTTCACGCCGGGGAGCGGAGGCGCGGTCCCCGGCTCCGGCGTGCGAACGCTCCAGCCGGATCGGATACGGACCTTTCCCGCACCGGGAACTTCCGCGATCGCACGCCGGATGGCGGCTTCGGCCTCCGCGAGGCGCGGGTGCTCGGGTGACGGCATGTTCAGTTCCAGCTCAACTCCGTCCGGCCCGCTCTCCACATTGCGAATGATCTCGTTGCGAACGGGGTTCCCCGGGATTCTCTCCAGGAGAAGCCCGCCCAGCGCGGTCAGGATGTCCTCGGCAGAGGCGTGGGTCATGAGGCGTCTCCCGTCCACTCCTGCTTCGCGACAATCCCCGAAGTGGTGAGGTCCTCGAGGAGCGGGGCGTAGATGGACTTCTCCACCGGCACGCGCACGCCCGTGGCGTGGATCGTCCCGTCCAGAATGCGAAGCACCGCGAAGCCCGCGGGCAGTGCGACGGTTCGGGCCATGGCCGAGTCTCCTCCGGGGATTCCCGTCTCGTGGAGGGTGGCGGTGCCGCGCCCTTCCCGCCCGTCCGCATCGACGAAGTCAATGGCGTGGTGCAGCACGAGCATGTCCGTTTCGTCTTCGGCGTAGTGCATGGTCTTCTCCATGCGGACGGTCAGGAGGTCCACGCCGGACTCGACCCATTCGGGAATGCGGTCTTCGGAGAACAGCCCCAGCCACTCGAAGCGCTGGAGGATCTCGTGATCCGGCGGGAGCGACAGGGCTTCGGCAGCGGCCTGTCCGGGGCCGACTCCGTCACGGGCTCCGGTCGCGCGCCGGAGAGCTTCCGCAAAGGAGAGCTTCGCCAGCGCCGTGTCGGGCGCGTTGTCCAGGAGGCCGATTCGTGACATCGCCCGCCAGGTTTCGCACCAGCCGGGCCACCGGAATGACCCGCGGTACATGTTGTTGAGATCGGACAGCCCGTAAGTGCCCAGGTACTTCATGGAGTCGCCGTTGGGATAGTGCTCCAGAACGCCCACATCCCCGACGGCGATGGTACGGGGGACATCGTAGGCGTGGTACGGCTCCACATGGATCATGTGGCCGTCTTCCATGTAGCGGGCGCGACGCATCCCCGCCATCACCACCCCCCGTGGACTCCACGAGAGTTTGTAGCCCATGGGGTTGGTGTTGGACTCCGGCGAGGGAATCCCCCCGCATACGGACCAGAATCCGGTGACGCGCCCTCCGGCTTCATGAATCCGGTCGATCATCTCCATGGCGACCATGTGATCGATTCCCGGGTCCGCTCCGCATTCGTTGAGCAGAAGAACGCCGTGCTGGCGGGCGGCGTCGTCGAGGCCGCCCATCTGCGGGCTGACATAGGAGGTGGTCACAAACGGCCGCCTCTCGGAGACGCATGCCTCCGCGATGCGTTCGTGCAGCGACACGGGCAGAAGGCTCACGGCGATGTCGGAGTCCCGGACGGCGGGGAGGACCTCATCCTCCTGCCGCGCATCGATCGCTAGCACGCGCCCGTTCGGGTGCCCGCCCACAAGGAGCGCGCCGGCTTCGGGCTGGTCAGTGGCGATGGTGACATCCTGCCCTCTTTCCAGAAGGAGGCGAACAGCCGGTCGGGCGACCCGTCCCGACCCGAAGATAACGACCCGACTCACGATTCCTCCGTCGCGCCCGCGGCGCCTGATCCGTGGAGTTCGAGAGCCTCTCGAAGGCGCTCGTCCCATGGTGGAACGAGCCTCCCCCGGGAGGCGATGAAAGCTCTTCGCAGTTCTCCGGGGAGACCGGGAGCATCCGGCCCCTGCTCTGCGTCGGCGCCCGCCAGTCCCGGAATGAGTGGTGCGAGCAGCGAACTGAAGTGTCGCGACGAATCCGCGGGGATCTCGGCAGGGAGAATGTCCACCGCCAGAACCACGGGTCCGTTCCCTTCCAGGCCGTCTGTGGTGGTGTGGGTGGCGGGATCGTATACATACACGGGATTCGCGGGGTCCGTCGCGCGGACCGTGCACTCGACGGAGCCGTCGATGTCGCAGCTGATGTCTCCCATCACACGGAGATTCGGTCGCGCTCCGTCTGCCCAGGCGCGACGCAGGAAGTCGAGCGTTACCAGCCGCGGGTAACGGGCATCCCAGTAGATGCAGTTGATGAGAGCCGTCAGGTGAACGGCGTGGTCTTCGAATCGGGATCGGTAGCGGTCCGGGTGACGATAGTATTCCTGAAGGTCGAAGGGTTCCCCGCCCGTCCTTCGAACCACGAGATCCTCTTCCCGGAAGACCACCTTCACGAGGGAGTTCGGATTCGTGTCCTTCACGGCGTCCGGGAGTTCTTCCGCCGTGGTCTCCGTCACGGGAAGCAGGTCGAGGATCTCCTGTGCGCCGCTCGACACCAGACCGTACCCGGCGACGCCGATCACCACAGGCGTGGCGGCGGCGGGAAACCCATCCGACCAGATTTCCTCACCGACCAAAGCGATGGCCTCACGCGCCGCCTCCAGCCCTCCGTACTCCGCGGGGCGACGGACTCTGGCCAAAGGGGTCTTGATGCCCTCCCACTCCAGTCGCTGACCGAGAGCCCACAGTGTCTCCACCGCTCCGGCCAGCCCCGCGTGCCGTCCGAAAGCGATCGTGCGCCGCCCGTCTTCGTCGGTCATCAGTTCGTAATCGAGAAGGTTGCAGCCTGTGTCGAGTACTCGACGCAGGAGCGGCATGTTGTAAGGCTGGCCCTTGATCGTGTGCGAGAAGAAGACATAGGTGCGCTTCGGGAGCAACCGTTCCGCCGGGACTTCCTTGACGCCCACGATGATGTCGCATGAGGAGAGATCTTCGGCGATCTCCGCGCCCGCGTGGGCATACTCCCCGTCCGGGTGGATTCGCGTGTCGGAACTCTCCACCACAAACCGCAGATTGTGGTCGCGAATGAGAGCGGCCACATCCTGTGGAATGAGGGGGACGCGGCGCTCTCCCGCCTTGCCCTTCTCGCTTCGGATGCCGATGACGGTCATGAGCCGGACGCTCCTTCCGGGACAGATCCAGGCCGGGGTCGACCGGCGGGCAGGGAGGATACCAGACGGGGTGGCGGAGTGTCTCTAGTTGTAGCGGACATCGGCGGGAAAATCAGCGAGACCGGCGTACTGGTTCCCGAGAGACCGGAGCGCCTCGGCCCACATCGCGGCGGGTTCCGTGTCGAACACCAGCGACGACGACGCCCGGGCCAGTATCCAGGAGCCCGTCTTCATTTCCGCATCCAACTGGCCCTCGCCCCAGCCCGCGTGTCCGACGAACGCGCGGAGCGCTTCGCCCGGCAGCAGGCTTTCGCCCAGGAGTTCCCGCAGCGCTTCCGGATCCACACCGAGGCGGATGTTCCGGCCGATGGTGAGGTCCGGCTCCATGGGACGACGGAGGCGGTGCAGCAGTTGGAAGCTCCCCACGCTGCACGGGCCACCCCAGTGAACGGGTCCGGCGGAGGCGCCGGGGAAGGGGATGTCGTCGATGAGTTCGCCGTAGGTCAAGCGAGTTCGTCGATTCAAGACCAGCCCCCAGGTTCCGGAGGCACCGTGGTCGCAGATGAGAACCACCGTGCGCGAGAAGTTCGGATCCTGAAGGCGGGGGCTTGCCAGCAGCAGAACTCCGCGTCCGGGCTTTTCGACAGGCTTCACAGGCGGAATCCCCTTCCGTTCCCGGGCGCGGGAAGAGTCTCCCCCCCGCACCCGGGCGATTCACGGAACCGGGTCAGGCGGACTGCCCGGCGAGGCAAGTGGCCCGGTCGAACCGGTCCGCGACATTCTTCCAGTTCACGACATTCCACCAGGCCTCGATATAGGCCGGGCGCTTGTTCTGGTACTTGAGGTAGTACGCGTGCTCCCAGACATCCAGCACAAGCAACGGGATGCTTCCGTGAATACCCTGGTTCTGGTGGTTCATGGCGGCGAGCACCTGCAGACGCTCCGTCGCGGGATTCCATGCGAGGATGCCCCAGCCGTTCCCCTCCACAGTGGCCGCGGCCTGACTGAAGTGTGCGCGGAAGGCGTCGTGGCTTCCGAAGTCCGCGCCGATCTTCGCCGCGAGGTCCCCGGTGGGTTCCCCTCCACCGTCCGGGCTCATGTTCTCCCAGAAGATGCAGTGATTGAAGTGGCCGGATCCGTGGAAGGCCAGCGCCCGCTCCACGGCCTGGATGGCGGCGAAGTCTCCGCCGTCTCGCATCGCGGCCAGCTTCTCTTCGGCTGCGTTCAGTCCATTCACATATCCCTGATGGTGGATGTCGTGATGGAGGCGCATGGTCTCTGCGTCGATGTGGGGTTCGAGTGCGTCGTAGTCGTAGGGAAGCGGCGGAAGAGTGTGGGCCATGAGTAGTCTCCGGCAGGGGCGTGATTGACAGAACCCGGCGAAGATAGACAGGTGCCGAACACGGGTCAAGGGCGGGCCGCGATCAGGGCGTTTCGTTCAGGAAACTCCGGAGGAAAGACTCCGCTTCGCTGGCGGGTGCAATCGTGGAGAGCGCTTCGAGTTGTGCTTGCGCTCCCTCACGATCTCCCAGCATGGCGAGCAGTGCACCCAACCGCGCGAGCGCGGGGGACGGGTCTTCCAGAGACTTGATCGCGGCTTCGTACTCGATGGCGGCGCCCTGGTAGTCCTCTTGCTTTTCCAGAATGGTCCCGACATTGAAGTGGCATCCACCGTGGAAGGGATCGTCGGCCAGCGCCAGAAGGAACGCCTCCAGTGCTGCGTCCTCTTCCTCCAGAAGCAGGAGCGCCAGAGCGAGCTGGTAGTGGGTTTCGAGGGCCGGGGAGCGCTCGACCGCCATTGCCAGAAAAACACGGGCCTGGCGCAGCGATCCGGTGGCGCGGAGGAGAGTGCCTCCGTCCAGAAGCCAGTCGGTAAAGAGGCTGCTGGTGTCCCGGGCGGCGGAGAGGGTGGAGTCGCGGAGCATCGCGACGAAGTCCTTCACGCGTGTCCCTTCCACGCGAAAGCCCTCCGGGCGGCGCAGCAGAAGGAGCGACGGCTCCCGCGGGTAGCGTGCCTCGAAGCGGGCGGCTGCTTCCCATTCATCGGTGAGGAAAGTTGCCCATGCGTTCTGGATGGGGTCGGGTCGCGCCGGTTCGGTGGACGGCGGAAGCGAGAGCAGTGCGTAGGGGAACATCTGGGACAGATGAGGATCCTTGACGATGCCCGACTCCAGAGCCCCCGAGGTGCGGGGAATCGTGTCGTGAATGGGAAGTCCGCCCCGGTCCTTCGGGAGGCTGCCCGACTCCGCAAGGATCGCGTCTCCCGGGGTGAGGTTTGCGCGGATCCAGCGGAGCGCTTCTTCCCCCGGCGTGGGTGCGTGATGCCCCGCGGCCCCGCGCACGGACCCGTGGAGCGACAGCGCCAGAAGGACCGCCACGACTCCCGCGGTCAGGGGGGGCGGGAGATGCCTGCGACCGGTGAGCGAGGCGGCGTGCGCCACTCCGTAGGCGGCCAGAAGCTGAATGGTCGGCACGATCGGGAAGACCCCCGCCGGGCCGTGAGTCTTGTCGAGGAGCATTCCCAGTGTCAGGAAGAGCGCGGCCCAGATCACCACGCCCGCGCTGCGGTCGCGGCGGCGGAATATGGCGGCTGCGCCCGGGAGCGCAAGGAGCAGCGTGGCAGCCCCGGCTGCCGGAAGAAGCGCGCGGGCCGCCGCGATCAGCGGAGACGGCCCACCGGGCATGGCCGCGGGGAATCCTGTGGCAAGAGAACCTGCGAAGTTCAGCGGGCCGGAGGAGTCGGCGGCGAAAAAGACGGCGACCGCCGCCGCGAAGGCCGCTGCGACAAAGCGGGCGCGGCTGCCCGGGGCGAAGGGGAGCGCCACGAGAAGCGCCAGGGCACCCGGGCGGAACGCGGCCGCGCCACCGACGAAGGCGCCGGTGGCGATCGCCAGCGGAAGCCCCGGCTTGCGAGCATAGGATGCCAGTGCCGCAAGGGCCGCGGAAACCAGCGCCACGACGCCGATGCCCGCCGAGTCCAGGAGCGCATCCTGAACGGCGTGCGGGGAGGCGGCCAGGAGCGCTCCCGCAAGCAGCCCGATGCGGTGGCCGGAGAGAACCCGGCCTGCCGCCCCCAGTGCCGCGCAGGAGATCCCCGCCACGAGAACGCGGGTGATCGACTCCGGCGTCGGCTCCGCGAGACCCAGCCCGCGGACAACCAGCGCGAAGGCGAACAGTGCGGCCATGTCCCAATCCGGCAGTCGTTTCATGAGTCTCTCCATGCGAGGCGCGACAAGAACGCGACATTGTAGGGCTTTCGGCCGTTTCGGACCATACCCGTCGTTCATGACGCTGACATGGTCCGTGGATGTCGTTCGGACGGCGTCCTTGCCTCTTCCGGGTTCAGGCACTACCGTGACCGGGGGTCGGGGGAGCGTTCATTTCCCCATTTTCGGAGGCAAGGCGACCGTGCCCGAGGTTCTTACCGCATTCCCGCGCGAACTGCTCGCCGTCTTCCGCGAGGCATCGCCCTTCATCCTTCTGGGATTCGCAGTCGCCGGGTGCATCCAGGTGCTCATGCCGGTGGGCGCGGTCCAGAGGCTTCTGGGTGGTGGCCGAGTGCGGTCCATCTTCCTGGCGTCGCTCCTGGGGATTCCGCTCCCGCTCTGCTCCTGCTCCGTCCTGCCCACGGCGCTGGCTCTCCGCAAGCGGGGCGCGGGGCGCGGCGCGACCATCTCCTTTCTGATTTCCACCCCGGAGACCGGTATCGACTCGATCGCGCTCACCTACGGCCTCATGGATCCGGTGATGACGCTGTTCCGGCCATTCTCGGCGCTGGTGACCGCGCTCAGCGCGGGGTTTGCGGTCGAAGCGTTCGGGGGGCGTTCGGAGCGCGAACCCGAGCCCGAATCGAAAGACGAAGCGCCCCCGGAGGAGATTTCCTGCGCGGACTGCGTGGCGGAGGAGCCCGAGGCGGATGCGCCGCCCGCCGGGAGCATCGGCGTCCGGCTTCGCCGGGGCTTCCCCGGGGCCTTCCGGGAACTGTTCGACGAGACCTCGCACTGGATGCTGGGCGGACTGGTGATCTCCGCGTTGATTTCCGTCTTTCTGCCCGCGGAGATCGTGACGCGGTATTTGTCGGAAGGGGCGGCGCCGATGGTCATCATGCTGCTCATCGGGATCCCCATGTACATCTGCGCTTCCGCTTCCACGCCGATCGCCGCGGCTCTCGTGCTGAAAGGACTCTCACCGGGCGCGGCGCTGGTGTTTCTGCTGGCGGGACCGGCCACGAACATTGGGTCACTGGCCATCCTTGCCCGGAGCTTCGGGCGTCGGGTCATGGTGATCTACATCTCGATGATCGCCGGGATGAGTCTTCTGCTCGGGACACTCCTGGATGGGGTCTATGGTGCGTCGGGCATGGATCTGGCCGAAGTGTCCGCCGCCGCCCGGGGTCTTCCGGGGTGGATCGTCTGGCCTGCGGTCGTGGTGTTCACGGGGCTTTTGGTGCGGTCGTTCCGTCGAGCGTCCGCCCCTGCGGAGTTTCGTGCCGTCGGGAACGGGATCGCGCGGGTGACCGGTCTTCGTCCGTCGGGTCGCGCCTTTCTCATTCTGGTGCTGGTCGCGCTTCTCCTCTTCGTCGCGTCCACCTGCGTGCTCGTGGTGCCGCCGGGGTATCAGGGGCTGGTGCAGCGTTTCGGGGCGCCGCGCGGCGGGCCGCTGGCCGAAGGGATCCACGCGAAGCTTCCCATCCCGCTGGAGACGGCGCGGCTCGTGTCCACGGGAAGCGTGCGGCGTGTGGAGATTGGCTTTCGCTCCCGGACTCCGGGTGGCGCCGAGTCGCTGTATCCGGGTGCCGTGGGCAATCGCCGCCTGGAGGAGGAGTCTCTCCACCTGACGGGCGACGGCAACATTCTCGACGCCAAGGCGGTCCTTCGGTATCGGGTGTCGGACGCGGGCGCGTTCGTCTGGGGCTTCGCTGATCCAGAGGAGGTGCTTCGGCAAGAGACGATGGGGGAGCTTCTCGACGAACTGGCGGCGCGGCCCATCGACGGAGTCTACACCGAAGAGCGGAGGAGCCTGGAGGAGAGCGTTCGAGAAGGCGTGCGGCGGCGCGTGCAGGAGATCGGGTTGGGAGTGGATGTGCTGGCGTTCGGCGTGCGGTCCGTCCACGCGCCGCCGGAGGTTCACGCGGCGTTCCGGGATGTCGCGAGCGCGCAGGAGGACAAGCAGACGGCTGTGAACATCGCCTGGCGGTACCAGGCGGAGACGGTGATTCTCGCGCGCGGCGAGGCTGCGGGGGATCGGGCCGCGGCCGAGGGCCAGGCGGACCGCACCATTCGGATGGCCGAAGGGGAGTCCAGGAGCCTCTTCCAGAGAGCGGAGGCCTTTCGCGCCCACGAGGAGGCATCGCGCCTCAGGATGTATCTGGAAGCCATCGAGGATGTGTTGAGCGGCAGCCGGAAGGTCATTCGTCCCGGAGGAGTTCAGGCAGGAGCGCTGGATCTGTGGATCCCGGGTTCGCCCGGGGTTGAGAGTGGCGGCGGCACGCGGGTTTTCGAGGGAGCGTCGCCTCCGTCCGCGGGAGGCGCGGAAAACTGATCGACACGAAAGACTTAGCACGCGAACGGAGGTGAGTGAGGTGACATCAGGAACGAGGAATGCCGTCCTCGGCGCGGTGGTCGCGGGCGTCGTGATCTATGCGTCGGTATTCACGGTGGATGTCACGGAGTCCGCCGTGGTGACACAGTTCGGAGATCCGGTTCAGGTGGTCACCGAACCGGGGCTTCGGTTTCGCATTCCGTTTGTACAGCAGGTGCGCCACTTTGACGCCCGGCTTCGCCTGTTTGAACCGGTACAGGCCGAGTACCTCACGAAGGACAAGAAGAACATCGTCGTGGCGTCCTTCGCGCTGTGGCGCGTGGGAGATCCACTGAGGTACTACCGGGCCATCCCTTCCGAAGCGGCCGCGCTGGGGCAGATGACGGATGTGATCTCCTCCGAACTGGGGGCGTCTCTCGGAGCGATTCCCTTCGACGAACTGATCAACACCGACGCGTCCGCGCGGCGGCTCCGCGAGATGGTGGATTCGATCGAAGAGGCGGTGCACAAGGTGGCGGGCGAGGAGTTCGGGATCGAGGTCGTGGATTTCGATGTGAAGCGACTGGCGTTTCCGGATCAGAACCGGCGGAGTGTTTTCGAACGAATGCGGGCGGAGCGCGAGATGATTGCGCGCCGATACCGGTCGGAGGGAGAAGAAGAAGCGCGGAAGATCCGTGCGCAGGCGGATCGCGAGGAGAGCCGGATTCTCTCGGAGGCATACCGGGACGCGGAGATCATTCGCGGACGGGGAGAGGCCGAGGCCACGCGCATCTACGGAGAGGCCATCGCCCGAGACCCCGGCTTCTACGAGTTCACCCGAACTCTGGAGGCGTATCGGACTTTCCTGGATGACAACACCACGCTCATCCTCCCGGCGGATGCGGAGATCATGCGGCTTCTGACCGAGGGCGTGGACGGCATGGCGGAGGCGAAGTGATGACGCGCGTCAAGTTGGCCCGGGGGGTGGGGGCGCTTCTCGTGCTGGTCTGGCTGGGGAGCGGTATCTATACCGTGGCTCCCGAGGAGCAGGCCGTCGTCAAACGGTTTGGACGGGTCGTCGCACGGGCGGTGCCTTCCGGCGTTCACTATCGGGTGCCGTGGCCGGTGGAGTCGCACGAGAAGTTCCGCACGACGACGGCCTACAAGATGGGTGTCGGGATGATCACGCGCGACTTCCTTCGCGGGATCCCGTCGCCGGAGGAGCTTTCGCTCTGGTTGACGGGCGACACGAATATCCTCTCGATGAAGATGATGATCCAGTACACGGTGGTGGACCTTCCGGGATACCTCTACCGTTCGGAAGAGGCGCAGTTCCTGATGGCGAGGATCGTGGAGGCGGAACTCACCGCTCTCCTCGGCGGGATGGGCGTGGACGATGCCCTGACCGTGAGTCGCCCGGAGATCACGCGGGTCGCTCGCGAAAAGACGCAGGCACGGCTCGATGACCTGGGGGTCGGGATCTCCATCGGCTCGATGAACCTGCTCTCCGTAGACCCGCCAAGTCAGGTGCTCGATGTCTTCCGCGATGTCTCCAACGCATCGGCGGACAGGGAGCGCATCATCAACGAGGCGACCGGCTATGCAAACTCCGTGTTGCCTCGTGCACGGGGCGAAGCCACCTGGACGCTGGAGAGAGCGCACGGGGTCGCGGACGCCCGGGTCGCGCAGGCGGAGGGGGAGATGGGTCGGCTGGACGCAGTGCGCGAAGAGTACCGCCACAACCCGGATGCCACGCGTCGACGCCTGTACCTGGAGACGCTGGAGGTGGTGCTGCCGCGCGTGAAGCGATATGTGCTGGACCGCGGCGCGGAGGGCCCGAACTTCGGCCTGCGTATCATCGACCTTCCGCAGGAAAGGTAGGCGCTTCATGGACGACCTGACTCGTCTCGGCGGGCTTCTGGCGATCACGGTGTTGTTCACACTGGCGGGCGGGCTGGCCCCGCTTGCGAGGGAATGGCCCCGCGCGACCCTCCGTCTCCTTCTGGCATTCGGGACGGGGGTCCTTCTGGGTGCCGCATTCACGCATATGATTCCGGAAGCCGTGGGACTTCTCGGGCCGGATGTGGGGCCGCCGGTACTCGCTGGCTTTCTCCTGATCTATGTGCTCGAGCGGTTCGTTATGGTCCATCCCTGCGAAGAGGAGGGGTGCGCGTTTCACCGGATGGGAGTGGCGGCGTTCATCGGCATCACGGTTCATTCGTTGATCGACGGCTTGGCGTTGGGAGCGGCCGTTGCCATCCCGGAGCTGTCCTGGGCGGTGGCGGCCGCGATCATTCTGCACAAGTTCCCGGCATCGCTGTCGCTGAGCGGAATCCTGCTTCACTGCGGGTACTCCCGGACGCGAATTGCGCTTCTGATTGTCGGGTTCTCGCTGGCGACACCGGTGGGCGCAGTCCTGGCGTTCTCAGTCCTGGAGGGACTTTCGCCGCTGCTCGTCCACACAGCGGTGGCGGTCTCCGCCGGAACCTTCCTGGCCATCGCGACGGCGCATCTTCTCCCGCAGGTTCATTCGGGAGAAGGGGGGCGTGCGGCGGGCCTCGCGGCGCTCTTCGCCGGGATCCTGGTGATGACGCTGGTGTAGGGGGGGGCTGCCCACTTGCCGCCCGGCCTCGCCGGAAGCCTGACTTGCGCGAGAAATGCGGGCGGTCGGCATGGTACCCTTGGGGGAGTTCCCGCACCCGGAGGATTCCATGAACGCCCGCATCGCCCCGTCCGTTGTGCTCGTCGCCTCGTTACTTCTCTCGCTGTCCTCAGGCGCTCTCGCAGCGCCGCGTCCGGCATGGTCCGGCGATCATCCGCGTGACCGCCTGCTGGCAGGCCTGCGCGTTCCCGACGCGCGGGACCCGTGGTCCGCCCTTCGAACGGGCACGGAGGGCGCGCGTGCGCATCGCGGCGTGCTGGAGGGCTGTCCTCACGACTACGATGTGCTGCACTACGAACTGAACTTCTCGCAGGTGGACATTTCGGGAACGAACCTGGAGGGGAACACGGTGGTTCGCTTTGTCTCGATGGCGAGCGGCCTTGCGAGCGTGGTGCTGGACCTGACCTCGGAACTGACCGTGTACTCCGTCACGGAAGTGGGCGGCAGCGCCCTGGCCTTCACGCATGCGTCGGACGCGCTGGACATCACGCTGGCCGCAGCGGCCGGAATGGGCGACACGGTTTCCGTCGACATTTCGTACGGCGGTACTCCGGAGAATGAAGGCGGTGGCGGGTTCGGCGGATTCTGGTTTACGCCCTATCCGGCAAACGCTTATTCGATGGGCGTGGGGCTTTACAGTGACCCGCCGTCCATGGGGAAGACCTGGTTCCCCTGCTACGACTGGCCGTGCGACAAGGCCACCGTGGACATCCATGTGACGGTCCCGCTGGATCTTGTCGCGGTGGCGAACGGTCTGAACACTTCGGTGGATTCCACAGCGACCGATCACACCTGGCGATGGTCACACGACTTCCCGACCTCCACCTATCTGATGGCAATGTCGGTGGCGCCGTACAAGGCGCTGCCGGATTCGGACGATGCACGGATCACCTACTACCATCACCCGGGGTACAAGAAGAAGTCGCTGGTCAGCTTCCGGTTCTGCGACCAGATGATGGCCGCCTTCGAAGCGCGCTACGGGCCCTATCCCTTCGACAAGTTCGCGTACATGACGACGGCCAAGGGCGACATGGAACACCAGACCTGCGTGAGCCACAAGCTGGCCCTCGTGGACAGCACGAACAACTACGACGACATTCTCTCGCACGAGATGGCCCATCAATGGTACGGCGACTGCGCGACCTACGGAGACTGGCGGGATATCTGGCTCTCAGAAGGGTTCGCGACCTACAGCGAGGCGGTCTTTCGCGAATACCGGGACGGTCTGGCAGCTTATCATTCGTATGTGACGAGCTTCCTCCTGAATCGCGTGATCAATTCGGGGGTTCCGGACGGCGTGTACGACCCGACGGACAAGTGGGGCGTGACGAACTACGAGAAGGGTGCGTGCGTGCTGCATATGCTGCGCGGAGTGCTGGACAATGACACGCTCTTCTGGCAGGTCATGACCGACTACCTGGCCGCGCACGCGTACGGGAACGCGGTGACGGCGGATTTCATCGCGGACGCCTCCGCGACGGTCGGTCAGGACATGAGCTGGTTCTTCGACCCGTGGTGCTACGGGTCCGGGCATCCGGTGTACGAGTACGGCTGGTCGTCGGAAGCGGTGGGCGGCGGACAGCACCGGGTGGATGCGGTCATCCGGCAGGTGCAGA